>DATHCY010000247.1:0-15422 GCA_035319305.1 Methanocella sp. | reverse complement strand
AGACACGTAGGTGACTTTGCCGTTAAAGACCTGTCTCACCGCCCTGTTAGCCATAGCTAAAAACTCGTTGAGAGGCTTGTTATGCTTTCCTGTCATTATGGTATCCCTAAATGACGGGTTGTTTACTCGCTCCATAAGGTTGCTGCCTTCTACAATCCCCTGCATGAACAGCGTTAGCTCGGAGCCTATGCTGAGAGTCAGCCTTGGGTATCGACGGCGCAGCGTTTCAGCCGCCGTCGCCGCTTTCACTATGTAGTCGAGCGTCTCCCGCTCGTCTTTCTCGAAGAGTTCCGGCGAAAGCCACACTTCGAACCCCTGCATGAGGGCATCCTCGGTCGCGGTCAGCAGCCGGTCGATATCCTCGCCACAGATCCTGACTGCGTTGCAATGCAGGTCGTTTTTGATGATCTCGAGCTCTCGATGTACCACCTTCATATCAAATACAGGGCGTGTCAGAGTGCCTTCGAGCACTCGTCCTACGTCGTAGTCGACGCCTCTCCATTCCATACACGTACCTCCTGCCGTCCAAAAAACTGCTTCAGCTCATCCGATATAAGCTGGCCAGGATCGTTGTTCGGGGCGCCGTGATCCAGCCCAGGCAACGTTGCGATCTTCGCTGCAGGCACTGTCTCCGCGATGATGCGGACGGCGTCGAGCAGATAGGCTGGACTCTTATTGCCGCCCAGCAGCAATGTGTCGGTCCTGATATCCCGGTATTTCTGGTAAGTGGACTCCTGCGCCCGGACTAGCGACATGTCCAGCGGAAAGGTATAGACTAGCTTCGCCAGTTCTCGGCCTTCCTCCTCCCGCTGGGCTAGGCGCATCAGGCAGGCGAGCGCCCACGTCGGGACAAAATTTAGCTTCGAGCTCACTCTCAGGCCTTTGATGACCAGCGCTATGGCGGCGGCAGGGTTTTTCTTCCGGAGGGCGCGCTCGAACTTCGGGTACCAGGCTGTGGGCACAGAGCCGTTTATGGAAACCGCCGGCTCGTACACAGCGATCTTCCTGATCGGGAGCCTGAGAGCTGCCTCCAGGGTGATGAGCCCTCCGGAACTGTGGCCGAAGATGTACCTGGCGCCAGTCTTCTGTAATAGCGCAGCCAGGTCCTCGATCTCCTTTTCCATGCCGTAATCGTTCCCTGCAGGGCCGCTCATTCCACGTCCTCGGCGGTCAGGCACGTATACCATGTACTTATCAGCGAGCATCTCTGCCAGGCGCAGGTAGTGTTGCGACGCGCACATGCCGCCGTGCACGATCACTAGGCCGGGACCGCTGCCGAGCTGGCGGTAGCTGATCGTGGTTCCATCGGCGGAGACTACGCTATCCAATCCGATATCCATTGTCATAGTTTTTCCTCTTCTTGACTATCCACCTATTCTTCCAGCAAAGAGGACATGAACGATTTCATCTCGTAGAATTGCTCTTCGCGTTTTTTCCTGATCTGTTCCATGACATTCTGTCCCTTTGAGGTCAGCGAATAGACCTTTCGCCTCCCGTCGCCCTGGCAGGCGATAAATCCCTTTGATTCGAGCGCCTCCAGCGCCGGGTACAGGGAGCCGGGGCTCGGCCGCCACATACGCATGGTGTGATGGCTGATCCGGTGCATGATCTCGTAGCCGTGCGAGGGTCCATCCGACAGGACCATGAGGATGTGCAGCTTCAGGAACCCTTTCTGGACCTCGGAGTCCCCGCGGTCCTGAAGTAACTCCAGGCTCCTTGCACGGTTCGAGTGATGCTTCCTGACGTGCTCCTCTCGAGCCAGCTCCATCTTCTCCACGATCTGTTCCCGCAGGCCGCGTTTGCTCTCTTCGTGCTCATCCACGAACTGCTTTTTCAGTGTCTCGATCTGCTCCCGGATCGCCTTTTTATGGGCCTCATCTTGCTCCCGTTGCTTCTCCATGAACGCCCTCATCTGCTCCTGGAGGGCTTTGCGCCTTGCGATCTCGGCCTCTCTATGCTGTTTTTTCAGCGCCTCGATCTGCTCCTTGATGGCTTTTCTGCCTTCCTCATCGTCGAATGTTGCCGGCAAGCCAAATTCCTCGTTGTTTTTAGTTTTCAAGTATTTTCAATACATACGATTATCTATGCATCCGATATATCACTCTTCGGATAGTCGGCGGGTTCCGGAATGCAGCGCCCGCAGGCATCGAGCTTTATCTCGTCATCGACCTCTTGAACACCGGTATGGCGATCGCCATGGTGACGACGCCGAAGCCGATCAGGATCGCGATCTGGGGCAGTACATCTTGAAGGCCGGCGTTCATAATCATCACTTTGCGCATGGCGTCCGCCGCGTAGGTGACTGGCATGATGGCCGATAGCCACTGCATGAACCAGGGCATGTGCTCCACAGGGAACATGATCCCGGAGACGAACATCATGGGGAACATTAGCAGGTTCGCTATCAGCGTGCTGGTCTTCTGGTCCTCCGAGATGGATGTGAACAGGATTCCCAGTCCGATGAAGCTGAAGACCCCCAGGAAGAGCAGGCCGAAAGCCAGCAGGATGCTGCCCTGGACGTGCACCCCGAAGAAGACTACAGCTAGGATGAAGATCAGGATGCCCTGGATGAAACCCTGGATGGTCAGCGCGACGCTCTTGCCTATGATGATCGACACCGGGTTGATCGGCGACGAGAGCACGCCGTCGAAGGTGCCGCGCTCCTTTTCCTGGGATATCCCTTCGGGGATGCCCGTCATGGCCGACATCATCACGATCATCATCAGCAGGCCTGGCGCTAGGAAGTCGAAGTAGTTTGACCCGGGGATGGTGCCCTCGGCCACGGGCTTGTAGGGCACGAGGACAGCCCCGGGGTCGACGGTCTCATTGGCCCTGACGCCCAGCTGGTACACGGTCGCCGCCGACTTCATGCCACCCACTCCATTGATCAGGCCCGAGGCTTCCGCCAGGACCTGCGCCCCTATCTGGGGGTTACTGTTGTCGTAGAGCACGGTCACGTTGACGCTTTTGCCCTGCGTCTCATCGGCTGTGAAGTCGGCCGGTATGATGATCGCACCGTCCAGCTTATTTTGGTTGATCAGATCCCGGGCAGTGTCTTCGGCCTGGGCTTTATCATTGTCTACCACGGTCACGAAGTCCATCTTCACCGAGCTGTTGCTGGCGTTCTGCAGATGGCCGATGAAGGCTGCGCTGTCCCCGGTGTGGCTCTTGTCTATGATGCCCACGGGAAGGTGCTCGGGCATCGAGGTGTTGTTCGGATAGATGAAGCCGAACATGATCATCATGAGGAACGGCATGAGGATCATGAGGACCAGTCCAAGCCGGTTGCGGGTCAGCTCGAGCAGCTCCTTGCGCATGATGTTGAAGCTGTCCGTCGCGATATCCTTCAGGCTCATGGTCTCATCTCACCCTCGCCTTCGGCGCTTCCCCGTGATCGTGGAACATCGGCTTGATGTTTTTGTTCGATGCCTCGTCCCTCATTTCCTTACCTGTGACTGTTAGGAATACATCCTCTAGGCTGGGCTCCAGCGTGTTGATTGTCTCGATCCTGCCCCCGGCGCCAGCGATGGTCCCCACGATCGTCTCTATGGCGTTGCTCTCCTTCGCGCTGATCTTGAGCTCGTAGGCGTCCTCCTGGGCAATGCCGGCGATGCAATCGAGCGATTTTATCTTATCGGCCAGTGCAGGTGTCAGGTTCGGGATCCGCACTGTGAAGAGCTTCCCGTCCCCTTTAGAGACGAGGTGCTTCAGGCTCTGCGGGCTGTCTAGCGCCGCGATCTTCCCGTGGTCGATGATCGCGACCCTGTCGCTCAGCGCTTCGGCCTCCACCATCGCGTGGGTGGTGAGGATGACGGTCGTGCCATTTTTGTTCAAATCCTTGATGATGTCACGAATGGAGAGCGTGGTCTGTGGGTCCAGGCCCAGAGTGGGCTCGTCCATGAACACGATCCCCGGCTTCGGTAGCAGCGCTCGGATCACGTTGATCCGCTGCCTCATGCCCGTCGAGAACTTCTTGACTTGGGTGTTTCCCCACTCGGTCATGTTCACCAGCGCCAGCAGGTCGTCGATCCGGCGCTCCATGTGCGTTTTCGGCATTTTATGCAGCCGTCCAAAGTAGCGGAGGTTTTCCCGGGCCGTCAGCTGCTCATACATGATCATCTTCTCGGACACTAGTCCGATCTTCTTGCGGACTTCCGCCGAATCCTTCAGCAGGTCGAAGCCGGCGATTTTGGCCGAGCCCGAGGTGGGCCGGGCTAGGGTGCAGAGGATCCGGATAGTGGTGCTCTTGCCCGCTCCGTTGGGGCCGAGAAATCCGAAAATCTCCCCGTCGTTCACGTTGAATGTGATGTTATCCACAGCTGTAAAGTCCCCGAACTTTTTGGTTAGGTTCCGGACTTCTATCGCGTAGTCAGCCATTGTTATGCCTCAGTTGATCGGTTATGTGTATATCGGACAGCCGTATCGTGTATCATTCCTGATATTACTTTTTATTAGGGGCATATTCGATATACTTATTCGATATATCATCCGATATAGTATAAATAAGTTTTTCTCCAATAGATCTGTGAATTATCTATGATATTAATAACCACTAGTATTGTTATTCTTCACGCTGTGGTCGAAAAATCGGACACAATAAGTTAAATTTTTATTAGCAAAATTATTACTGGAAACATAGATCAGTAAAATATCTTATAACTATCTCACAATTTTTTCCCTTTAAGAATATATCGGATAATTCATTATTTACCCATATAGTTTCAGATCGAAACACGTCTTACTACAATCAGCGACTCCCTATTAAATCGATGAACGATCCCCAAAGGATAGAGTCTTACGCCTCCCTGCGCTCCCATATAATAAATAGAGTCCGACCCCATCCAGACGCGATCACCACGGCCCGCCGGGCCATCTTCATTATATCGATAGGATCGATTTCCTTTTCTTCAGGAGATGAAACGCCTTGAATCCATCAAGACGGATATATTCGGCGATATCTCCCCCCTCGCGTTCCTCTGATGAAAGATCGTTCCACTCTCCGAAATCGATCACATCCTCTATCATACATTTCGTTAAGTCGACTTTCTTCTTGGGTTTCACCGGCCTTCCCCCAACCATAACATAGCCTGCAAGGTAGTCCACCGCCAACTGCTTCTCATCATATATCGTAAGCCATGCTCCACTCCCCGAATCGAGCAGAAATGCATGAACTTCCCCTGCAACTTCGCAAATTGAATCGCCTACCGTACAGCTCATGACTTCACTGACCCAGACATCGCCCAGGCAGAGCATGGTTGCCTGCGTGCCCATGATCAAATTGCGGCACTTGATTGAGCCGAACACGATCAGGAATGTATCGTCGACCCTGGCCTTTGTGCTGACTATAATATTGCCATCCACCTCAAGGTCACCATTTATCGCCATTGCCTCGGACTCCGGTCGCCAAGCTATCGTCTCTCCGACCGCTATCCCACCATTCGTCCATTCCCAGCACACCTCTCCCATGCCAAGGAACATGGACACGTCCATCTTTTCCGGGGCCTTCCTGATCGACGCCTCGATCTCGGGGCGTATATCACTAGGAATGTTCAGCTTCTTTGCAGCCATATACCTAAACAGATAAAAATAGTTTTTTAAACTGTACCATTCAGTACAGTAATGCTCGTACCGTTCACCGAAGTCGTGACAACCAGATTCACTTTGCCGGAGAGTCCAGAGTCAGTGACCTTTATCGTCTTGCCAGAAGGAACGCTGGTATTCGGGTCAATAACATCTGGCGAATTAATGGACGGGCTAACAACATGCAAACCCTTGATGTCCTTTACGCCATTCGAGTCGACCAGCATGATTGTAACGGTCGTGTTATTGTCTCTTAACGCGATAAAACTCGGGATTTTCTCTTTGGTTGTGCTCGTAACGCTTTTATCAAAGCTTGAAATACAGCCGCTCATTGCTAGTGCGCCCACTACTACTGTAATTACGATGATGCCCGATAATAATCTATACCTCATTCCTGACCTCCTATGCAATATCCATCAAGGGCTTTTAACAGTATAACCATCTACTAATACAAAATACTTATTATGCATGGCTTATATCATCATAGCAGGCCAAAAATTTATGGCGGTTTATTATTCTGCCGTGTTGAATACTTCCTCGTCCGCTCACCTTGTATCGGATCCATACATTGGCGTTTTCCCTACTTTGATAAACAATGGCTAAGCTTTAGAATGAGCGGGGTGCAGGGTAGTAAAACTCTGTGATTTTAATCGTGGTGTGAAGTAGCCATGCAGAATATTTTCGCATTACGCTATAAAGGGATCAAATTTCAAGAGACTGTATAAGTGATATGATGATTGCTTGGAATATAATACGGGTATCGATCCTATTCTATCACATAATCGAAGTTGCATAGGTCGAATAAGCCTACTGGGAGGATGGCTCGCAATATTCGTATATCCCCTGGCTATGTTATCAAGGAGGATGCTGACATCAATTCAGCTAATATGGTTCTCCGATTCTATACAGCTGGCTGAAAGATACTATAATACCCTGGTGCAATGTTCCGGGTGCAATATTCTAGGTGCAATATTCTAGGTGCAATGTTCTCCACACTTTTCAATCGTCTTGGCAAGCCAAAATCCTAAAATCTTTTTGTATATCGTTGCAGCCGTTGTGCTGCGCGAGTGCTGTCCGGTCGGGGCCATTGACACGATGACGGTGAGGGCAGAAGGTAGCAAATGCATCCGCTGCTGTGCCTGTGTCAAGCGCTGTCCCCGACACTCAGACGCTGACGTCCGGGCCTGTTCGCCGGCGCCTCGCTTACTTGCGGTGAAGGGCAAACGACTGGAGGAGCGCACCTATCTCTGAATTAGTGTCGCTATCTGGGTTGAGGTTCAGGGGATACAGGAAACTGTTGATAAGCTAGAATGTAACCAGAATGCTTAATAATGTATTGATAACTTTCCCATTAGACGTTTGAAGAAGAAACAATTATTATTTATTTTAAACTTCCGGCTACCCTTACCGGTCTACAATAAACCGGCGGTTGTAAGCCGTTTTACCATTATGGGCAGGGCCTGGAATAATACTTAATACCTATAAGCTATGGCAAGGTATATATAGCAGCAATGTTTAGACAATATATTGTCTAAATTGGGGTGTTCGACAATGAGCCACATTACGGAAACCCAAAAGAAACTATTCCTGATGCAGCAGGTCTATGCTACTCTCTTCTCCCTGTCAAACAAGCTTCAGGCCAAAGGGGATGAGCACCTCGGTGGAGGACGATCGAGGCACCTCGAAGGCCTGACCACCAGGCAGCTGATGATGATGATCTCGATTATGCACCTGCCGGAAGGAGAAGCCTCCTTAAACAACATAGCGAGAATGCTTGGCACCTCCAAGCAGAACGTGAAACAGCTGGTCTCCATCCTGGAAAAGCACGGCTATGTGGTCGTCTTACCGAGTAGACTGGACAGGCGCTCGAGTAATGTCCGGATCACAGAAGCCGGAAAACAGATCACACTGAAGTGTGGCACTATGGGTAACGCTTTCCTCGAGAAAATATCTGAATCTTTCACCGAAGAAGAGTTGGAAACCCTGTGGAGCTTACTGAGGAAGCTGTACCGCTTTGACGGCGAAGAGCAGGCGGACTTCGAAGAGGAAGCTACGTTCCGATAAAACTAGTTAGGAGGTCATTGGCAATGAAGTTAGAGATTCAGCCCTTAGTGGCATTGTGCGACGAGAAGGTAAACATCTGTGTGAGCGAACTGCCGCCTCAGGGCAAGGTGAAAATCAGCGCTGCATTGGTCTATCCGTGGGCTAAGACAGTGAAGTGCGAGTCCTTCGCCTGGTTTACCGCCGACATCACTGGAAAAGTGGACCTGTCTGTGCAAAAACCGGACTCCGGGACCTATGACTACGTGGACAGCATGGGACTAATCTCGTCCGTCCAGATAGCTTCCGGCGACCTCAATGATGTCGCCCAGAACATCTCGGTCGACGAGAGCCTGTTCATCGACTTCACCGCCGAGTGTGGCGAGGATAGGGCAACCACAAGAGCGGAGAGGCTGTTCAAGACTCCCGAAGTAAAGAACCTCAAGATCACTGACGAGTTCGTGGGAGAGCTGTTCTACACCGAGAATCGGGACTATAAAACGATCGTCCTATTCGGCGGCTCAAGCGGCAGTCTGGACGCTAACCTGCCCATCTCGGCTACGCTGGCCTCCCACGGCTTCAACGTCCTAACCGTGGCCTATTTCCACGAGAAGGGATTACCCGCTAATCTTTCGCAGATACCTCTCGAATACTTCGAAAAAGTCTTCGACTGGGTCAGGAAACACCCGATCACGGGCGGCAATAATATCCAGCTTTTAGGCATCTCCAAAGGTGGCGAGCTGGTCATGCTCCTGGCTTCCAGGTATCCCTTCATCACCAAAGTGGCCGCCATGGCGCCCCACGCCTACTGCTTCCAGGGTATCGCCTTCAAGAATGCCTCCTCCTGGACTTATCATGGCAAAGATCTGCCTTACATAAGACTGAAGAACACCTGGTTGATCGCAGATGTGCTCGACTGCATGGTGAAAAACCTGCCCTTCGGATTCACCAGTACATACAGGAAGGGCCTGAACGTCGCTAAGAACAAGGAGGAGGCCAGGATCAAGATCGAGAACTCCAACGCCGATCTTATGCTCTTCGCCACCACACAGAACAACATGTGGAACACCTACGATGGTTGTACGCAGATCATGGATACGCTCCGAGAGAGGAACTACCAGCACAAGTACGACCTAGTCGTCTATGAAGATGCGGGCGAGCCGTTCTACGTGCCCTACGTCATACCAGCCGGCGTGACCTCGACCAAACTGGCGCCAAGGCTCGTGCTGTCCATGGGCGGTTCGTTAAAAGGGAACACACACACGCAGGTAGACTCGTGGAAGAGGACCGTCCAGTTCTTCAAGAACTAGCGCATAGGCCGCTATCTCCAGGTATCTTAGGATTACTATACATCCCGAGTTCCGGAATTTTAAGCGCATAAAATGATGGATGTAGCATGTCAAAAAGGAATATCGGCTAGTATAAACGGAATATTGGGTAATGGCCAATCGGATTATGGTAATTTTGTTATGCGCTTATTAACGCATGACGTTTTACCTTGTCAATTTTGAAGGATGAGCGAACGCAGTAGATGTTTTTTTTGCGCTTTATCATTTATGCGCCTAAAACCTGGAATTCAGGGTATATCAATAGGCCATCATCCGATAAATCTAAGGGACGATCTCCATGCACAACTCCACCGCTATGAATTCAGAGAAGTTGGACAGCAAGCTAACGACTTTAATCGCTGGTAACTGACTATTCAGAGTCATCGAATCTCTTCTGTCGATCCATCTGAGGCCAGAGCAGATATTGTTAAGGAAGTTGATCCTAAATCCATTTAGCCTTATTGAAGTCGTCAAAAATTTTTATAGAAAAAGAGGATTTATCAAAAGTGGTTTAATGCCCTGTGCCGGACTTGAACCAGCGACATCCAGATCTTCAGTCTGGCGCTCTCCCAACTGAGCTAACAGGGCTTGTTGGTATATGTTTGACAGCACAAATATTTGAACCTATGCCGGAGTACTTATTCATGGGGGTGAAGGGATTCGAACCCATGGCCGCCCGGTTATGAGCCGGGCGCTCTGACCTGGCTAAGCTACACCCCCGTACGGCGGGGTTAAGCGCCGCCAACAGGACTCGAACCTGTGACATGCTGGTTAACAGCCAGCCACTCTACCAACTGAGTTATGGCGGCAACTTGCGAAGCATAAAACAATCCTTAACATATAAATAACTGACGGTGCACTACGCCGATTTAAGGGTGTGGGAGCCGTGCCGCAATCGCTTACAGCTCACAAGTCAACTACCATTCCCTGAAGGACATAGCTTGTCATCCCACAGCTTGACAATTTGATTCGAGAAACGTATTGCAATTCGCCTTCTCCAGTATAGTGACGTGACCACTACCAATTATCCATTTGAGAATCACTGGCTACATTTGCCGTCACCACGTATCGATATGTTGTGCGCGAAAGGATTCGCAGGTACTTGAAAAGGTGTCTACCTTAAAGGACAGTGGTCGCGACGCGAGATACAACTTCGGAGGAGGGGGGCGAGGGGCTATCCATCCCGTCCTGAAGGATCGGGGTCTCTCGCCTCTCCGCGCTCCCGGGTAGATAAACTCTTATCATTGTTATTTTAACTGGTAACGGCCATGTTTCTTCCCCGGTTGTCAGTAGCCTCAGGCATATATAGGATAGTTTTATTATCGTTGCCGTAATGTTTCTGTTTATCCTTTGAAGGAGTGAATTAACCAGTAAATGCACTTTATATCGTTTGCGGATATGGCTGGGGTCGAGGTGGAGTCCCTGCTTGATCGCGCTGAGGACCTCAAGCGCATGCGCAAAGAGGGTGTCATCACCGACTATCTCAAGAATAAGAGCCTTGCGATGATCTTCGAGAAGTCGTCGACCAGGACTAGGGTATCGTTTGAGGTGGGAATGATGGATCTGGGGGGTCACGCGCTGTACCTTGACCCTTCATCGATGCAGATCGGCCGTGGGGAAACGGTAGCTGACACCGGCAGGATCCTCTCGTCCTATGCCCATGGGATCTTGGTCCGGGCCAATAACCATGATATGGTGTTGGAACTTGCATCGAACTCGGCGGTGCCAGTTATTAATGGGCTCAGTGACCGGGAACACCCGTGCCAGGTGTTGGCGGATCTGCTGACCATTCGGGAGAAAAAGGGTCGGTTTGCGGGCCTGAAGTTCACTTGGGTTGGTGATGGCAATAACGTATGCAACTCGTTGATGCTTGCCTGTGCTATGATGGGGATGGAGATGGCTGTGGCATGTCCGAAGGGCTACGAGCCGGATCAGGAGATATTGCGCCAGGCTCGCTCCGTGGGTGGCAAGATCATGATTACACAGGATGTCAGAGAGGCTGCTAATAACGCTGACGTGCTCTATACCGATGTCTGGGTGTCGATGGGCCAGGAGGGGGAGAAGGAACGGCGTATCGCGGACCTCAGGGACTACCAGATCAACAGCAATCTGATCAGGCTCGCGAAAAAGGACTGCCTGGTTATGCACTGCCTGCCCGCCCACCGTGGGGAGGAGATAACAGACGAGGCCATGCGCAACCCCAATTCGGTCATCTTTGAGCAGGCGGAAAACCGGCTCCATGCGCAGAAGGCGCTGCTGATGAAGCTGATGGGCAGAGACACGACACCGACGATCGTCCGGGTGACTGGGAAGAATGGCCGATCGTAAGCTCCAGGATTACCCCTCTCCGAAGGGGGCGAATCCTCTCTGGGACTGGACAAAAAATCCGAGCCCAATTAAGGTTACCTTTAACTTTTTCATGCTGCTCATCGTACGCTACAGCCCGTTCCGGCGACTGAAGCTGCTAGCCATGAAGCTGATGGGCGTAAAAGTGGGTGATAAGGTCTCCATGGCGCTTGAGGCTACTATAGACATCCTCTACCCGGAACTGATCGAGATTGGGGATAATACCATTGTCGGCTACGACGCGACGATCTTGGCCCACGATTATATGATCGATCGCAAGCGGGTCGGTAAAGTGATCATCGGCAAGAATGTATTGATTGGAGCCCATGCGACCGTGCTGGCCGGTGTCACAATCGGCGATGGGGCGTGCATCTCGGCTGGCTCGCTGGTGAACTCGGATGTACCTGCAGGCGCTTTCGTGGGCGGTGTCCCGGCCCGCATCATAGAGAAAAAAGACGGGGACTCCGGTGATGTTTAAGCTCGTCAGAAGGATCATCGAGACGGTCAACGGCGATCGCAGGCTGCTGGTCATTGTGCTGCTGATCAACGTGGCCGGTACTCTGTTCGGCCTGTACTATTATTGGGAGCAACTCGCCATGACGCCATGGTACCTCTGGCTGGCTGTGCCGGACTGTCCTCTCTATACTTTTTTTATGGCCATCGCGCTGACTCTGATCATTGTCGGCAGGCCGTGGAAGACGTTTAACACCATCACAGCGGTGGGGCTGTCCATGTACGGAGTATGGACCGTGATCGTGCTGCTGTGGTTCGGGGAGATCTTTTTTAGGCCGGAAAACGCGCTGGCTTCTTGGGAACGACTGATATCCCATGGGGCCATGGCGCTCGAAAGCCTGTTGCTGCTGCCTTATCTGGTGCAGACGATGCCCATCTCGTGGGCGATTACGGCCGTCTGGTTCGGGGTGCTTGACTCAGTGGACTATTTTTACCATTTCCTCTACAATGATGTGGCTATGAGGACCCATCCCCTCGCCGTGCTGGAGTACTACAATTATCTCTACGGCGACGGTAAGCCCTTTGATGTCGCCCTTCAGGCAAAAATGGACTCGATGATGTACCTGACCTACGGCCTCAGTATCATCTTCTTCACACTGATATTTATCCTTTCAAGGATATACGCAAAGGGTAAATTGGAAAAATGTGTCGAAGAAAAGATCAAAGGGTGACGATCACTTCGACCTTCCGCGCTCCCCGTGGCTATATGGCAGCTTTAGGAAGCAATAAGTTATCATCTGTGCTACATGTACTGTGTGCCGTCGATATGCTCCTGGCATATATCTGGAGGCAGACGTTTATGGAGATGGCCAAAAATCGTCTTAGTACGGCGTTCGTGTATTCTGGGCAATCATTCGATTCGTGGGCGCAGGGTTATTTACCATTTCCTTGCCCTTGCCGTGAGCTGCAGTGCCCAGGCCGCCTTGTCCGAGATCACTGGACTGTATACCTCAAATCGGTCCAGCAGCTTTTCCGGGCATTCCTCGATCATGATCATGCTCCGGTTTTCCGGCCGCACGAACATCTCTCTGATGGAATGATCAAGGAACTTGGTAAGGCCATCATAGTACCCGCATACGTTCAGCAGGCCACAGGGTTTCTGGTGAAGGCCGAGCTGGGACCAGGTGGCAGCCTCGACGAACTCTTCTAGGGTGCCCAGCCCGCCTGGCAGGGCAATGAACCCATCGGAAAGCTTGGCCATTAACGCCTTGCGCTCGTGCATAGAATCGACGATTCTCAGGTCTTTGAGTTCCCTGAACGCCACCTCTTTTTTGACGAGGCTTTCTGGTATCACGCCGATCACTTCTCCGCCAGCATCGACTGTAGCTGAGGCTAGCGCGCCCATGATCCCCACCTTTGCGCCGCCGTAGACCAGTTCGATCTTGCGCATAGCCAGTAATCCCCCAAGCTCGCGGGCGGCCAAGACGTATTCTGGTCTAGCACCGGGGCTCGACCCGCAGAAAACACAGACGCGCCTCATCGAATGAAACAAGTGAAAAGATCGTAGAAATAGTTTGTCTGTAAGTGCATGCCGATAGTATTTGACAAACCGTTGCCATTGGACTGCTATGGTACTATCGAAAGGCCGGCAAGTATGCCTCTATCGTTTCCTATGCCATCGTCCGATCGTCGACCGATAATGACATATAATACTTATGCAATATTACTCGTATATTATACTGTAAAAGTACAATATTGGTTAATTACAATATGGTGCTTGTTCATCGAGTTATTAACTATGACTATGAGCTACGTGGAAAAAGCGGAAGCCTATCTGAAGACGTTCTGTTCAGTCAAGCCTGACCGGAGCCTAGGCTCACCGGGCAACCGAAAGGCGACGAACTTCTTTGCCAATACCATCAGCCGGTTTGGCTATGACGTAGACATGACTCCCTTCCCCTGCATCGACTACGACAGCGGGGATGCCTCTCTCACGGTTGGCGGGCGATCGTATACTGTCAGGTCGAGCCCGTTTTCCCATGGTTGCAATGTGACGGCTGAGGTGGTTATCACGTCCACAGTCGGAGATCTCAAAAAGTGCGCCTGCAAGGGCAAACTGCTGCTCCTGAAAGGCGAGCTCTGTGCGGAGCCGTTGATGCCCAAGAATTTCAAATTCTATAATCCTGACAGCCATAGAGCGATCTACGCCCTGCTGGAACAGAAGCAACCGGCCGCCATAATCACGGCCACTGGTAAAAATCCGTGGGCAGCAGGGGCCGTAAGCCCATTTCCCCTGATAACAGATGGCGACTTTGACATCCCCTCCGTTTACTGCGACGAGGCCACAGGCAACGAGATCGCTGCCATAGCAGGGGCTGTCTTCAGCCTGAAGAGCACCGCCCGACGCATCCCTTCGGAGGCCTGTAATGTGATCGCCCGAAAGAATTCCCATGCCGGGCGAAAGATCATTGTCTGTGCCCACATCGATGCGAAAAAGGGCACGCCCGGAGCGCTCGACAACGCCTCAGGTACCGTGGTCTTGCTGCTTCTGGCCGAACTGCTGCAAGCCTACCAGGGAAGGCCTGGCCTGGAGATCGTGGCGTTCAACGGAGAAGATCACTACAGCGCAGGCGGAGAGCTGGACTATCTCCAGCGATATACAGAAACGCTCGACGATACCGTAGTGGCGATCAACGTCGACAGCGCGGGCTACACCGGCCACGGGATCGCCTACTCGTTTTACGGGTGTCCCCACGAGGTCCGGCGGGCGATCAAGGGCTCTTTAGGTAGCAGTAAAAGCTTCGTCGAAGGGGAACAGTGGTTCCAGGGCGACCATTCGATCTTCATCCAGAGAGGCGTGCCGGCGATCGCGCTGATATCGGAAAACTCGACAGAGCTGGTGACTTATGTGACGCATACGCCAGCCGATACTCCCGATCTGATCGACTTCAGACAATTGGTCGAGACGGCAGAAACTCTCGCCCGCTTCTTGACTTCTAATAGCGAGATCGCCAGCGGAACCTGAACGAGCATGACGATCTACCATTTCCAGTACCGACAACTCGTTATATGCGGCCAGGAACCAAGAGGGCAAGCCCGCGAACACGGCCTTGCAGTATTAAATATCTACAACATCGCGTGCTTCCAACATGTGATCGACTCAGGACAGGTGAGTTGATGGATCAGATTTCCAATGCAGAAGCGGCCCTGATGGGACTGCTTTCCGAAGGGTCGATGTACCCCTACCAGATCGAGCAGGAGGTAAAATTCCGTGACATGCGCTCCTGGACAGAGCTGTCCATGTCATCGATCTATAAGGTGCTGGCGAACTTGGAGAAGAAGGGGCTCGTCGAGCGCACCAACGAGATCAGCCCGGAAAACCGCCTGAGGAAGCTCTATTCCGTGAGCGATATGGGCAGGCGAGCGTTGCGGGAGAAGCTCGTGTCACTGCTGAGCGAGCCTGAGCACATCCGATGGCGGGTCGATATAGGCACGTACAACTGCGATCTATTGCCTGCGGCCGAGGTCAGGGAGTCTCTCCTTCAGTACCGGGAAGGCCTATTAAAGAGCATCAAGTGCTATCAGGAGCTGCAAAAGTTCATGGCCGGCTGCGGCTGTCCCAAGAACAGGCTGGCTGTGGCGACGAGGCCTGTCTTCCTGCTGAAGGGCGAGATC
>DATHCY010000246.1:0-3100 GCA_035319305.1 Methanocella sp. | reverse complement strand
CAGCCAGCGGTTTGCATGGTCTTGATCGTCGTGTAGGTCCATATGGCGTCGCTGTCGTAGCTAAATGGGAGGCTCAGGTCTTTTCCCCACAGGTCCATCGTCCACGCTAGAAATAATACGCAGGCGACGATGGCCATAGCATAGATCGCTAAGGCTACCAGATTATCCTTCGACATTTCTCACTCATCAAATTCATAACACTTCCATGCTTTATGAAGTTTCAGCAAGTGGTTACACCCTTATCCACTAATATGTGAAAAGATCTGAAGGGTTGATAGCGCACAAGTGTTAGAATGGACGAGATTTAAGATTATTGGGTACCGAGAGCGAAATTCCGCTGGCTTTGGCCGGGGTGTCACATTTACCTGGTGTTAAAAAATAATTTTATTTGCATATTGTTTTCTTTATACCCTCGGGCAGGGTGATTGTCGTACTCCATCCGATCCTCTTTATATTCCCGGTGTCGGCGCATAGTCGCGGTATTTCCACCTTCCCCGCTCTTTTCCTCTCGTCTGCGCTGACGATTTCGATTGACGGATCGATGGCGTCCCGGATCATCGTCACGAGATCGGCGATCTTCGTCTCCTTTCCTGATCCAATATTAAAAATCCCGGTTCCCTTTTCCCCCACAATTAGAAACGCTTTGATTGCATCGTCGATGTATAGGAAATCTCGGGTGGGATCCGTGTTTCCGACTTTGATGATCCTATTTTTCAGTGCCTGATCGATCACGCCGGGGATTAAAAAGCTTGTGTCTTGTCCCGGCCCGAACATGTTGAACGGCCTTAAGATGGCATGCTTTATCCCATAGGAGTTCCCATATGCCTGTACGATGTTTTCGGCGGCGATTTTGCTGGCAGCGTACGCTTCCCTTGGCACTAATGGATGTTTCTCGTCGATTGGCAGGTATTGCGGCACCCCGTATACGTGGGCGCTGCTCACGTATACGAACTTCTTTACCCCGGATTTGCGCGCTTCTTCCAGCAGGTTTGCCGTGCCCATGGTGTTTGTCTCGATTGTCCTGAGGGGGTTCCTGATGGACGCGTCCACGTTGGAGATTGCAGCAAGGTGGTAGACTAGATCGACGTCCTTGCAGATGCCATCGAGCGAGGCGGCCTTGGCAATATCCCCGACCATCCATTTTATGTCGTTTTTTCCTGGCGTGTCGCCTTCTACAGAAAGCCCGATGATCTCCGCGCCTTCCATTAGCAGCGCGTCCGTGAGATATCGGCCGACAAACCCCTTCGCTCCCGTTATCAGTACCTTTTTGCCTGCCCAGGACATGTATCACACCTTCATGGTTTCCGTGTCAATTTGATCTTAGGATCACTACAAATCATTTTTTGCTCGTACACCTATCAAGTCGAAGGCTTATTTTCGTGGTGTCTTGCCTCTGCTCTTCATTTCTCTGGCTACGAGGTCTATATCGCCCTCGACCATCATTCTGACTAGTTGTGGGAATGTGACTTTGGGCTTCCAGCCTAGTACTTTGTTTGCTTTGGCTGAGTCGCCTAGTAGCAGGTCGACTTCTGCTGGTCTGACGAACTTGGGGTCGATCTTCACGTATTTTTCCCAGTCCATTCCGGCTGCGCTGAATGCTAGTTGGCAGAATTCCTTGACTGAGTGGGTTTCGCCTGTGCTGACTACGTAGTCGTCGGGTTTTTCCTGTTGCAGCATGAGCCACATGGCCTCGACGTAGTCGCCGGCAAAGCCCCAGTCTCGTCTGGAGTCTAGGTTTCCGAGGCGTAGTTCCTCCTGTTGGCCATGGTAGATCCTGGCGACTCCGTCCGTGATCTTTTTTGTGACGAATTCGATGCCTCTTCGGGGTGATTCGTGGTTGAACAGGATGCCGCTGCATGCGAACATGTTGAAGCTTTCCCGGTAGTTGACGGTGATCCAGTGGCCGTAGAGTTTCGCCACTGCGTACGGGCTTCTCGGGTAGAATGGCGTCTTCTCATTCTGGGGGACGGCTTGTACCTTGCCAAACATCTCGCTTGATGATGCTTGGTAGAACTTTGCGTTGGTTCCGACAGTTCGGATCGCTTCGAGCAGCCGGGTCACTCCGATCGCTGTGGTCTCGCCTGTGAAGATCGGCTGGCTCCAGGAGGAGCCGACGAACGACTGGGCTGCAAGATTGTAAATTTCGTCGGGCTGGGCAAGTCTGATGGCGGCGACAAGTGAGCTTTCGTCGGTCAGGTCGCCGGGCACCAGCTGGATCTGATCCACGATACTCTCGATCCTGGAGGTGTTGGCGGTGCTGGTCCTGCGGACTAAACCATATACATCATAGCCCTTTTTTAACAGCAGTTCTGCCAGGTATGAACCGTCCTGGCCTGTTATGCCTGTGATGAGCGCGCTTCGCTTTGTCATAATGATCACTCGATGAACGGCATTAACATGCCGATGTAAACTCTAAAAGGTCTTGTATAAAATAAGCTTATCGATAATCTACTACGTCCTATAATATTGAAAGTATTACTCATTTGGTGACTGCTCCAATGGATAAAGTCTGTGGGATTTCTACGTGTCTATAAGCTGGGAGAGGTGGTTGGTCGACCGTTTGATATGGCGATGACGGTTTCTAGGATGATATATTCGGTGTTTTCGATCGGTATCCGCGGTTGAAGGTGGTTTTGCCTCATATGGGCGGCGGTCTGCCGTGTATTGTTGGGAGGCTTGACTTCGGTTATCAACTTGGCTATGAGGGGCTGCCGCGGGGTCAGGAGGCGGTGTGCAAGCGGACTCCGAGCGAGTATCTGCGTACTAACCTTTATCTGACCGGGAGTGCGGAGTGGTGGGAGACCCAGCCCTTTAGGATGGGGGTGGATAGCCCTTCGCCTGATTATTTTCACTATACATAGTCTGCCTTTAAGTTTCCGCAGGAGTATTAAATACCGATGAGATTATCCTACAAGTACCGGTTCTATCCAGATCAAATAACTCAGGATAGTATGGCCGATGCTATGGGTAAGTGCAGGTTCGCATACAACAAACTTTTGGAGATGTATCGCGATAGAGAAGTTAGTACTGTGTATGATGCGTGTAATATGGTCGCCCGCATCAAAAACGACAATCCTGAACTGAAATCGGTGTATAGCAA
>DATHCY010000245.1:0-5309 GCA_035319305.1 Methanocella sp. | reverse complement strand
TCCTCAGCTTTTCTATCGCCGTCCGTCAGCCCGAATACCGTGGGCCCGAACGAGCTCATACCACTGCCATAAGATCCGGCGCTATCCATGAGTGTCAGCAGGTTCGGGACCAATGGGGATTTAAGCTTGATCTCGGTGTGTTTAAAGCCGATCGACTGGATGCCGTTAATCGCTTTTCCGAAGGTCTCAATGTCCTTCTCTAGGATGCCCGGCACCATCTGCATCAGCACTATGCGGCAGATTTTATCCACCTGAGCTGCCTTGATAGGGAAAGATGATTTAAAAATGCCCACCTCAGATTTGCCATGAGAGCCTTCGTCGTACAGGGGTGTCACCAGGACGAATCGCCAGCTCTCGGGCACATCGCAGCGCATGACCAGCGGAGCAAGCTTTGCATTCGAAGCAGAAGAAGGCAGACACGAGGTCTTTTCCTTATCTTTGCCGAAACTATGTCCACAGTCAAGGATGAAACCTCCGCGGTCGAACGCACGGACCCCGATGCCTGAAGTCCCTCCCCGGCCGACCAGCCGGGCCAGTTCCTCAATGCTCGAATAGGTGATGCCATAATACTGGCCGATCGCATAGGCCATCGCCAGACTGATCTGTGTCTTCGAGCCGAAGCCCGCGTGCTTGTAGATCTCCTCCTCGACGGAGATCTCCATGGCCGGCAGAGGTTTCCCCAGATTATCGCAGATCCTCTTGGCGATACCCTCGATCGCTGCAGGATCACAGCTGTTGACCTGAAAAACATCGCTGTCACAAACAGACACCACATTACGCGGGCTATTGATAGCGACTCCTGCGCCACCATCGATGCGGCCCAGGCCCCCGTTAAAATCGATCAGACCAAAGTGGAGACGTGAAGGCGTCGTAATCCTCATTCTCATGGGTCAATCATCCTGCTATTAGGTGGTAATGACTTATCGTTTATCTCTTATATAGTTAGTTGTCGACGCCTGTCGAATCATTCGAAGTGCGTCTATCTCCCGAAAAAAATCAAGGAGCTGCCGATTTTATCGACTATCCGTTCATACATAACAGGGCCGCTGCGCAACGGCTGTTTGCATAAACATTAACCATTATACTGCGATCAGTATTAGTACTTTCGTATGTTCGCCTGAAATTTGCCTGGCCATAAAACGATCCTGATCACGCTAAAGTGGTCGAATAACAGTACGTATTGACCGAAAAATCATCCTGACTTGATTCCTTCCATTTCTCTTGTCTCAATAGTTCGGCCAAACAAACGATAATTTAATATTATTTTACTGGGGATAGAATAGGTGGTTATACTATGGCAGATACTATGATAGTAGTTAGCACACCATATGTGTCCGGATATAAAATCACCCGCGTCCACGGTTTTACATGGGGCTTGATCGTCCGAAGCAGAGGCATAGGCGGCAACTTCATTGCCGGCCTGCGCACGATCTTCGGGGGCGAGATCCACGAGTACACGGAACTGCTAAACCAGTCCCGGCAGAATGCCCTTGAGCGGATGAAAGACCATGCGAAAGCCCTGGGTGCAAACGCGGTCGTCAGCGTTGGCTTCGACTCGTCGGAGATCGGCCAGTCGATGACCGAGGTGCTGGCATATGGCACCGCGGTAACGGTCGAGGCGGAAACGGCACCGGTGAATCCAGTCAGGCTTGGTTGAATAAGGGCCATGACTGCGCCCACGGCTAAAGCCGCGAGCTTCTATGCTTTCTCTCAAGCTCATCCCACGACTTTAGTCGTGGAGTTTCGCTACTCATGCGCCCCACCGATCCTAAACCGGTCATCGATACGTTTTATGCAGTGGCAGGCACCGGGAAATTCCCATGCTCCCCGATCCTCAATATACAGGCGTATACGTCGAGTAGCATGACTCCGCGCAAACGCTGGGGTCGTTTCCCGACTCAACGCAGGACTGATAGCACACATCCGGATCATTTGTATAGTACGGTTCGTAGAACGCGTATGGGTACAGGCCGCCAAAGCCAAAAGCGTCCGGGAAAAAGCCGCCCGAGAATCGGCGCTCCCCAGAGCCATGTTCGAACTCCTCACGGCGCTCGCCGAATTCTCCGATGCCTGGCCTGTGGAAGCCTCCGGATATTCCGCCTGTCGGGCTCCTTAATCCCTCGACGCCTGGCCCATTAAAACCGCTGGATATGCCTGTCCCGCTACGCCCTCTAAATCCCCCAAACCCGCTTTCCACGGGTTTGATAGTTCCCCCAACGCCCATTCCGCCCGTCTCTCTGATTCCGCCTCCAGGGTGGCCTCCTGAAGCTCCGGAGCTCATCCCGTCGCCTCCGATTCCGCCTACGCCCTTGGCAGATACTGCTGGTGCTGAGGCCGTTAATATAATCGCCGTTACAAATGCCATGCAGGCCACACGTCTAAAGTCCAGACCCATAACCATCATCCCTGCTTACCGTGTTCACCCTTGTTTTTATAAATCAGCCTGCAAAAAACAACGTATAATATCATACGTTGGGAAGTGGTCATGTGCTATAGGATGGCTGACATTACCGCGCTTAATGCTTCATATGATCAGCCCCGGAAACAGGGCTGTCGCGACCATCGTCAGGGTCAGCACGGTCATGCCGATGGTCAGCCCCCAGGATAGGTAATTGTATATCCTGCCGTTGACATAGCCTCCCATCAGTTTCCTGTTATTGATCAGTATCAGCATGAAAATCAGTATGACCGGCAGCAACATGCCGTTTAACACTTGGGATAGTAGCATGATCTCTATGAGCGGGGCGCCCGGAATGAGGATGATCGAAGCGCCGATAACGATCAGCAATGTGTATAGCGAATAGAATTGTGGAGCGTCCCGGAATTTTTTGTCCAGGCCTGAGTCCCAGCCCATGCCCTCGCATACGGTATACGCGGTTGCCAGCGGCAGGATCGACGCGGCGAAGATGGACGCGTTAAACAGCCCGAATGCAAACAGCCAGCCGCTATATTGTCCAGCCAGTGGGATAAGCGCCATCGCAGCTTCCGCTGCAGTATCCACGCTGATGCCCTTCGGATATATAGTGACAGCACAGGTTACGATGATGAAGAACGCGACGATATCGGTCACCAGGCAGCCCATTATTACGTCCCATTTTGTGAACTTATATTCGGAGATCTTGACGCCTTTCTCCACGACAGACGATTGGATGTAGAACTGCATCCAGGGGGCGATGGTGGTACCCACCAGCCCGATTAGCATGGCTAGGTATCCGGGATTAAAGCTGAACGTGGGAACGATCGCGCTAGAAGCCACGTTCCCCCAGTCAGGGTGTGCCAGCAGCCCGGAAATCACGTATGTCACGTAGAATCCGCTGGCCACTAGGAAAATTTTTTCCACCAAGCTATAGGTGCCCTTTACGACTAGGATCCAGACCAAGGCCGCTGCGATCGGCACAGCGATGTACTTGCTCACGTTGAAGATCTCCAGGCTCGCCGCAACCCCGGCAAACTCGGCCATAGTATTACCCAGGTTTGCGACTATTAGCACCACTGTCAGCAGCACTGTCAGCCTGAGCCCAAAATTTTC
Source organism: Methanocella sp. (assembly GCA_035319305.1). GTDB lineage: Archaea > Halobacteriota > Methanocellia > Methanocellales > Methanocellaceae > Methanocella_A. The sequence continues at coordinate 1,780 of DATHCY010000245.1, read as the reverse complement.
CCGTATCAGGTCAGATAGTCCCTTGCCGGTTATCACACCCATGCGGGCGCACATCTCCTGTACAATGATCAGCGCTATTGTGATCGGTATCAGGGTCCATAACAGGCTAAAGCCAAAACGCGCTCCCGCTATCGTGTATGTGGTGATCCCGCCGGCATCGTTATCCACGCTGGCGGTGATGATTCCTGGGCCGACGACCGCGATGAACAGGGCGATATGCTTTAAGCTGATCCGGGGGAGCTTGAGCTCCATCCTGTCGCTCATCTCACTCACTTGCTCCTGTGCACCTTGCGGATCATCCGGTAATTCCTTGGCAATTGCTTTCTGAGATCCTCCGGTAGCATATCTTCAAGGGCGTCGTCGAATGTGACCACGCCGAGCATGATCCCGTCCGGATTGATCACTGGCATTGCCAGCAGATCGTACTTGGATAGCAGGTTGGCAACCTCCTCCCCGGTGGATTCGGGGAGTACGCTGATCACTTCGGTCTTCATGACTTCGGAGATCATCTGCTCGGGCTGGGCGAGGAGCAGATCTCGCAGCGATAATACTCCGATCAGGTGTTCAGCTTCGTCCAGCACATACACGTAGTAGATCATGTCGATCTCGTTGCCGAGGTTCCGCAGGCTGACGAACACGTCCGAGACCCTGCTCATAGATGGCACATGGACAAACTCGTTGGTCATCAGGCCTCCTGCAGACCGGTGGCTGTAGCGCAGCAGCTCCCTGACCTCGCTGGCCTCCTCGATGTCCATGAGCTTGAGTACTTCGCACGCCTTCTCCCTGGACATCAGATGTATTACGTCGGCAGCGTCGTCCGGGTTCATGTTCTCCAGGATATCTGCCACATCGTCGATATCCATATTCTTCACGATCTGCGCCTGGACATCGGGCTCCACTTCCTCCAGGGTCTCTGCGGCCTTCTCTTCGTCTAGCGACTCTAGGATCAGCAGTTGCTCTTTACGGTCGAGCTCTTCGATAATGTCTGCAATATCGGCTGGGTGAAGGTCGCCGATCTTCTTCCTGGAGATATTCAGGTGGATGCGTCGCAGTCCGGGGTCGAGCGGATCGATATATGACCAGGCGATGAGGTTGTCGGGCATCTGTACCAGCAGGTTTCTGGAGACCCAGTTCAGCCCGAGCCGGCGGAGAATCCCCTTGAAGCCAACGTCCACTCCGACCACACACAGCCGATCTTTTACCCGGGTCAGCAGTACATCATTCACTCGAACTACTTTGAGTCCATCGATATCCACGATCTGTTTGTCCAGGATCGTTTCCACCACCAGCATCTCATGCTCGGAAAGCTTCCCCGGCGGTATCTCTTCCTTCGGGATCTTTAGCCTGAAGTCATCATCGAACGACGCTACGGCCGACATCGGTACCATGATATGGTCGCCGAGCATGTTTGGGGTATATACGATCCGCGATACCTCTAGCAGCGACTCGCCGGGGGTAATGGCAAAGTCTCTGATCCTGCCCAGCGGCCGGCCTTCGTTATCGATCACCTTCTTTCCTTGGAGGGCGCTAAAGTAGGCGAAGTTCTCCACGCTGCTGCCATCAGGACCCCTGATATGTCCGGGCGCCGGCAGGCTGCCGATGAAATTATTGATGCTATCCGAGAGGCTCATCATTTCCACTCCTTCCTATACCGGAGGCGCTTCTTCCTTGACCCGTTCCACTACGACGATCTCAAGCAGGTCCTCGATGCCCTCGATCGACCTGATCCGATCGTTGATGGTACGGTTCAGTTCCTCCAGGCTCCTCGCCCACACTTTGA
>DATHCY010000244.1:0-3102 GCA_035319305.1 Methanocella sp. | reverse complement strand
CGACCCGCCTATAAGACTATAAAGAGTTCCCATGAGGAGCGATCACACATCGGCTGCCGTGGGATGGCAACCGGCCCCGGTAGTGCTGCAACTCAACTGATCATTGCGAGCATCACCTTTTTCAACAGATTATACGCTTATCTTAGCGGGGATCTTCTTTTTAAGCTCTCTGATCTCCTTCATCATCCGACGTAGTTTATGGATCATGAACACAATGGTAATCATGCTGATCACCCATGCTGCAGAGATGAAGATCACGACGTTTTGATAGTCCATTATGTGCACCACGACTCCAGAGTATAAATTCTTGTGGCATCCACAATGGAAAAGCGCCTGCAGGGCCGTTAGTAAAATACAAGTTAAAGACTAGGATTATACCATCACTACGGAGCTACTGGATTACAGGGTATAAACAGTCACGGATAGAGCTATACGATTACCTTATATGCTATATATGGATATGCAGACTACGTTCGATCATTTTATCTCCGAGCTGGCTGACACATCATTTGAAAACGGTTCCAAGCCAAGGCAAGAATAGATGGGACAATGAAGGCGTAACACATCCATACCATACGATACGATACGATACGATATGCCTACCGCCTTCAGCTGTTGATTGTTTTCCCGACTGGAGAAGCTGTGCGTCGGGTATAAGGGCAATAGCTGGCGCTCATCATTATCAAGCTCCAACGCTTCGCAGCAGAAGCTCAGCCTTTCGGTAGCGATTCCATCAGGGAGTAAAAGCAGGCTGCTTCGTGAGTTAGGTACAGCCGGTACCATGAGTCAAGGGTCTTGGGGGAAAATACGTCCAGTTTTTTTAGTATTTCGCGGGCGAACTCGAGGGGGGCGACGCCGGAAGCGGTGATCAGGTCGCGGTCGCAGACTGCCGGCTCACGAACGTATAGCGCTGCGCCTTGATAAGAGGGGCAGCATGTCTGAAGGAAACCCGGGTCATTGCTGGTGTGGCGCCGATCATCCATCAGGCCGTTTGCCGCCAGTCCCATGGTTGCCCCGCAGATCGCCGCCACGGGGACTCGTGCGTCCAGGAATTCCCTCACGTAGGGATAAATTGGGGCATGGACCGGATCCAGCCAGGTATCGCCCCCTGGCAGGATCAGCAGTCCGGCGTCTGCCGGGGTGAGGTCGGCCAGGGTTAGATCGGGCAGGACTTTCAGTCCGCCCATCGTGGTCGCGGGTTTCGGCGTAATGCCCACGGTCTTGACCGTGTACTTCTCGGTACGGTTTCGGAAATAGCGCCCTGAGCATAGTTCGGCCAGGACATAAGCGGGCTCCCAGTCAGCCATCGTGTCAAAGATGTAGAGGTAAACGGTCTTGGTGATAACGATCCCACCTGTGTATGGAAAGGTTGTTGAAAATATAATCGTTACTTGTCAGCGGCGTGAAAGTAACAGGTAGGGATCGGTATCGTCGGTTCAGCGGGTTTCGAATATATTTCCCTCTTTTCGACATGCTGGGCACCCGTAATCGTTAGGTTTACCCTTGATGACCTTGCCATCCGGCCCTTTTGTGGAATGGGGAATGACCTTCACGTGGTGGAGCCTGTGCTTCTCACAAACCTTCTTATCGAACCTGAGGGGTCCGGGCGGGATGTTGTATGTATTTCTGCATTCAGGGAATCCGCTGCACGCGATGAACTTGTTGCCGTCTGACTTTCGCTCTCGGATGACGAGCGCACAGCCGCAGGCCGGGCAGGGCCCGATCTCACTGTCTGCGGCAAAGCCTGAACGGAGCAGTCGGCTGATGTCGCTACGGTTCTCCTCAATCTGATCAAATATCCTGTCCAGCATGGTTCTGGATTCTTTTGCAACAGCTTCCTTGTTCATCCCGCTATTTGCGATGGCGTCCATATCTTTTTCCAGCCTGCTGGTCATCGCGTTGCTGGTGATGGCCGGGGCGTGCGCCTTAAGTGCGTCGACGATCGAGATGCCGGTTGCGGTGGGCCGGGGCGGGTTGCCCTCGATAAAGCCTCGGCTGAGCAGCTTCGCCAGAGCCTCGTGTCGGGTGGCCTTGGTACCGAGGCCAAGGTCCTCCATCATCTGAACCAGTCTGCCCTGACCATATCGCTTCGGCGGCTCGGTCTTCTTCTCGAGAAGATCGGTCCTTTTGACCGGCAGCTTGTCATCGACCCGTAATATCGGCAGGATCTCGTCCTTCGGCATACTGTATGGGTAGTGTTTCCTCCACCCCGGGATCGATAGTTGTTTGCCATTCGCGATGAACGGCTCGCCAGTGATGTCGATCCAGGCCTTAATCATGTCCCACTCACATGGCAGAGATAGCGTAGCAAAGAAGCGGCGGACCACTAGCTCATAAATTTTCCAGTGCTTATCGTCCAACTCATTCCGATTTGTGGATGCGACTGGATATATGGGCGGATGATCCTTGCTCTCAACTTTGCCCCGGGTAGGGGTGAAAGAGGGCCCTGCCAGCAGCTCCAGAGCGCTCCGAGCGAAGTCGGGGCTCGCCTTGAATAAGTTGAGGATATCCCTGAGGTTGAGCGTCGTGGGGTAGACCGTATTATCCGTACGTGGATACGAGATCAGGCCATTGATATAGAGCTCTTCGGCGATCTGCATGGAACTGGCGGCGGTAAAGCCGATGGAGTTAGCGGCTTTGACGAACTCGGTCGTATTAAAGGGAATTGGGGGCTGTTCCCGTTTACGCTCCGATTTAACGTCTTTGACGATCGCCATCTTCCCGAGCTTCCTGTGGATGACGATAGCCTCTTCCTTTTTGTTGAAGCGGCCTTGCTTGTGAGAAGCGGTAAACGACTGATCATCCTTGAGCAGCGTGGCGATGATCTCCCAGTAGGGTTGGGATGTAAACGCCTGGATCTCCTTTTCCCGGTCAACGATGAGCGCCAGCAGCGGCGTCTGCACCCTTCCTACGGATAGGAAATCTTTGCCGAACTTGTGGCCGGCGATCGAGACGAACCTGGTCAACGCCGCACCCCATACGAGGTCGATCTCCTGCCGACATTCTCCTGCTGCTGCAAGGTTAAAGTCGATGGCCGTAGGGCCGGAGAAGGCTCGGGTGATCTCCTCCATGGTGAAAGAGCTGTATCTCACTCGATCGAAT
>DATHCY010000243.1:0-25448 GCA_035319305.1 Methanocella sp. | reverse complement strand
GACCGGCGCTTCGCTGTCTATGAATCATCTTAAGATCGTCGATCGGGTGCTCCGTACCAGTCAGAAGCTGATCGCCAGCAAAGCGAGCGTGGCGAAGGATGGCAAAAAGATCCGTGAGATCACCATCGCCCTGCATAGCGTGATCGAGGCGAGGGGTAAACGCTACCTGATGATGAATGTGCCGGCCTCATCGCTTGAGTTGGTGGAAAGGAGGATCCCGGGGCTGGCGGGCCCGACCGTGCTCAAGGTAGAGTCTATGGAGGCGTCCTCTCCCATGTGCGCGGTGCACGCGGTTGTTTCCGAGAAGGAGATCTATCGGGTGATCAACGACCTAAAAGATTTGGGAGCAAGGGATATCTTGATCGTGCCCATCGAACGTATTGTCCGTTAATCGAGTATGGGCGAGGGTAAACTATAAAACTTTCATCGGTGTATCGTAAGCCGTTAAGTATGGGGTGAAGTTCGCATTGATTGACTGGAAAAGATGGAGGCATGTGACGAAGCTTGATCCGGATAAGCCGCTTACCAAACGGGACGTGGCGGCGATCGTGGATTCCGGCACCGACGCTATCATGGTTTCGGGTACACTGGGTATCACCAAGGAGAAAGTGGCCGAGTTGGTTGGTATGCTGGCCGAATATCGTATTCCTAAGGTCTTAGAGCCTTCTCCGCCTCCAGTTATTAGGGATGATCTGGATTTCATTTTTGTAGCTTCGATCTTTAATACGAAAAATTCGAAGTTTACCGTCGGCTATCAGAAGGATTTTCTCAGGGATAACACGATTCCAGATTGGGAAAAGATCATTCCTGAGGCTTACATAGTCCTCAACCCCTTCTCGGCAGTGGCAGTCCTGACACGGGCGCAGACTAAGCTCGATCCGAAAGATGTCGCAGCCTATGGCGAGCTGGCGGATCGGTTCTTCAAGTTTCCCATCGTGTATGTCGAGTACAGCGGCACCTACGGTAATCCTGACATTGTGAGAGCTGTCCGGGAGAAGTTGCATAACTCGATCCTGTATTACGGTGGCGGGATCGATTCCAGGGAAAAAGCCGAGGCTATGTCGAAGTACGCTCATACCATCGTCGTCGGCAATGCGGTCTACAAAAAGGGCGGCGTCGAAATGTTGAAAGAGACGATCGTAAAATAGTCACCCGCTCCTATTTATATAGTATAAGCCGATATGTCATCTCTGTATGCCTTAATTCGTGCTTTTTAAACCGTGACTCAGCAGCCATTGTATTCACCTCGCTCTCCATGTAGAATGGCTCGGTAAAGGCGTGCAGGCGGAAGGCCCACGCTCTGAAAAACCCGTAGCGTTGCTTCATTATGGCGAAGGCGGTTGGGCTCAGGTGACGGGGTACGTCGTAGATCCATGCCTCCCCCCCTTCTCTCAGCACCCGGTAGATTTCGTCGAGCGCCTGTTCAGGCTCTTTCCAGTGGTGGAACGACAGTGTACTGATGGCCAAGTCGAACTCACGATCGCTGAAGGGAATTGTATCAGCACTGCCCTGCCTGAACTCCACATTTTTCAGGCCTTTCCGGACAGCGCTCTCCGAGGCGATCTTCACCATATCCCTTGAGAGGTCCAGTCCTGTCACGAGTAGCATGGGGTTACGGGCCGCGATCATGATCGGCAGCCTCCCGGGCCCGGTGCCTATGTCCAGTATTCTGCCGACTTTCAGCCGTTCGTCCACCTGGCCTGCCACCGTGCTGTAAAATCGTCTGAATAAGGTCGTGCCGGCCAGCACAGTATAGATCCGTGAGAACGGGAACGGTATGGCCTCCGGCTCGACTCGGGAGAGAAAGCTTCCGCGGGACATATTGATCATATACTCAAGCTGGAAATATAGTCGTTTGTCATCGATCGTTTGACGAAGTTTTATAGGATGGTGGGAAGCAGGAACGCCAGCAGGGCCAGCACCATGGCAGCCATCGTCGTCTTCCTGGCTCTGCTGATCGTCTTACGCTCATGGTTTCGCAGCATGCTGGCGCAGACCTGCAGCAATGTCAGTCCGGATAGGACGGTCAAAACCGCATAGATCGGGTTATGGTAGTATGTCGGGTCGAGGCTCACGAAGAACGGCACAGGCGCTAGTAGCAGCGCGAGGACGTATAGCGATACAGCCACATACTTGGCCGCTCTCTCTCCATGTACGCGGGCAACGGTCTTGACGTCACGTAGCTCGTCGCCTTCCATGTCCATGATGCCTTTCATGATCTCCCTGCCCAGCCCTACCAAAAAGGCGATAATCGATAGCAGGTTCAGCACGTTCGAGCCGTTAAACAGCATGCTGGTGAATAGGAAGGGCGCGGCCATAGTGAACGCGATGTAAATATTACCCCAGATGCCGTACTCCTTCAGCCGGTAATCGTAAAAAATACTGAAGATGATCAGGGCAATAATCACGGCCAGGGCTCCTATATTGCCCATGAGGGTGCCGGCGATGATGCTGACAGCGAAGCCGGCCACTGTCACCGCCATGGCTTCGCTCTTTGAAACCTCTCCACGGACGATCGGACGATCGGTTCTGTTGTTCTTTCGATCGACCTCCACGTCAAAGTAGTCGTTCAGCGCGAAAGCGCCCATCTCTGCCGTGATGGATGCGATAATCCCTGCCAGCGCGACGTATATCATGTTGCTCCCGTCGGGCCTGGCGATGATCAGGCTCACGACGAAGCTCATGGCGAAGATCAGCCCGTTCTCCAGCCGGGTCAGGTCCCGATAGGCTTTCAATTTCTTCAGCAAGATGGCACCCCAACGTTAATGCATGATAAATATGATTGTATAAAACGGTTTGCTATGAGGGGGGCTCCGCTATATGTATACCACGCCCGGCAGGACAACCCGAAAAAGTGCTCGGCCCGCAGGATGAGGAAGTTTGGTCTGGTACAGATGTATGAAACCCCGGAAAGGCTGCCGTCAGGCACCCTGCTCCTTGATCCGACCGCTCCAAAGGCGATCTCCCCCGCCGATATCAAACTGGCGGGCAGGGGGATCGTGGTGCTGGATTGCACCTGGGAGGAGGTAGAACGGGTATTCCCGCTGCTGGAGAGCAAGCACATGCATGGCCGGGCGCTGCCGTACCTGCTGGCCGCCAACCCGGTGAATTATGGCCGTCCATTCAGGCTCAACTCTGCTGAGGCGTTCGTCGCAGCGCTGTATATCCTGGGCTTCAAAGACCAAGCCCTGGAGATCTCGGGGAAGTTCAACTGGGGCGAGACCTTTCTAACATTAAACTATGAGCCGCTCAAAGCTTATTCCGAAGCGAAGGACTCCGCCAGCGTGGTGCGCATACAGCAGGATTTTATGCCATAGACTAAAAGCCAAGCTATTCGATCTCTCTGTTGAGGCCCTTCTAACTCTTTCCTGTTTTCGTTTCCGTCTTGAAAGGCCCCGGCCCTATGATTGCAAGGATGGCCAGAGGATCGGGCCCGTTGTTGGCGATCTCGTGATCGGTCCCTGACGGGACGATGGCCAGCATACCCTTCTTCACCTCGAACGGCATGCCAGCAAGCCTGAAATCCGCCCGGCCGGCCAGCACTATCAGTATACACTCGGAGCCTGGGTGGATATGAACCGGTACGGACTGATCAGGCAGCACAGTCCATAGGTCTATCTGGTGATGCTCGGTTCTATTCACAAGCGAGTCATGAGCTCCGGCCTGTTTGCCCTGTATGTAGTCATCGAGGTCCAGCACGATGGGGATCCTGTCTCTATACAGCGTGGTCTGCACCATGTTTTCCCTTATCACTGTTGTCGTATAGCTTTAAAAACGAGCCTCGCCATGGCAGCGCCAAATACTTTCGATCATCTAGCAAAAAGGTGATTTAGTATCGGGCATCACATGCTGCATATGAAGATCGCGGGCCTCGACATCCCTGAAGCGCTTAAGGATTTTTATATAGCATCGGGCATCGATGAGCTGTACGAGCCGCAGGGTGAGGCGGTCAAAAAAGGGCTGCTTCAGGGCCGGAATTTGTTGGTTTCCATTCCTACGGCGAGCGGCAAAACGCTCCTCGCGGAGATGGCCATGCTCAAGTCCATCGCCGGAGGTGGGAAGGCGATCTATATCGTCCCGCTGAAAGCTCTGGCAGCGGAAAAGTACGATCGCTTTCAGGAGTTTTCCAAGCTCCCGATCAAGGAGGATGGCGTCAAAGTGGGAATCGCCACAGGGGATTACGATTCTCGCGACGAGTATCTAGGCGAGAAGGACATCATCGTGGCCACATCGGAGAAGACTGATTCTCTGCTCCGTAACGGCGCCTCGTGGCTGTCAAGTCTCAGCGTGGTTGTGGCGGACGAGGTACATCTAATCGACTCGGCGAGCAGAGGCCCTACTCTAGAAGTTACCCTCTCTAAGCTCCGGAAACTGAACCGGGGCCTGCAGATATTGGCGCTGTCCGCGACGATCGGCAATGCGAAAGCTCTGGCAAAATGGCTCGGCGCGGAGCTGATCTCTAGCGAATGGAGGCCTACTGTGCTGAAAGAGGGCGTTTTCTTCGGTCGGGCGATCACGTTTAAGACGGAGAAACGCGTGGTCAGCCCTGCCGGCCCGGACGAGATCCTTTCGCTGGTGGCCGACACGCTGAACGAAGGTGGCCAGTGCCTGGTCTTTGCCGGCACTCGGAAGGGTAGCGAGAGCATCGCCCAAAAGGTCGCTCGCTCGCTCTCGAAGCGACTTACTCCGGAGGAAAAAGAACGCTACGCCGGACTTAAACAGCTGGTCCTGCGCCACGCAGAGACGGAAACCTGTGTGAAGCTCGCTGACTGCGTCGCCTGCGGCACGGCGTTTCACCACGCCGGGTTGAAGGGCGAGCATCGCCGCATTGTGGAGGATGCATTTAAAAAGAATATCCTCAAGGTCATCGCCTGCACTCCCACGCTGGCCGCGGGACTAAACCTTCCTGCAAGACGGGTGATCATCCGTGACTACAGGCGGTTCGATGTGAACTACGGAAGCGTACCGATACCGGTTCTTGAATACAAGCAGATGGCCGGCCGGGCCGGCAGGCCGCGGCTGGATCCGTACGGCGAGGCGGTGCTAATCGCAAAAAGCTATGAGGAGTTCGAGGAACTCATGGAAAACTACGTCATGGCAGAGCCCGAGCACATCATGTCCAAGCTCGGCACAGAGCCGGCGATGCGCGCCCATGTGCTCTCGGCAGTGGCGACCGGTTTCTGCCGCAGTCGCCAGGACCTCAGAGCGTTCATGGACACCACGTTCTTCGCATTCCAGCGGGGCGACCTCTCCCGGGTGATCGATAACGTGCTGGATTTCCTACTCAGGGAAAATATGATCGTCGAGAACAGGGGCGACCGCCTGAAAGCAACCGAGCTAGGCACGCTGACATCCCGGCTCTATATCGACCCCCTCTCCGCATCCCTTATAGCCCGAGGCCTGTCAGGGGCGGCTAAGAGGCACGAGATCACCGACTTCGGGTTGCTACACCTGATCTGCTCCACCCCTGACATACGATCGCTTTATCTCCGCCGCGGCGACTACTCGTGGATCATCCACTATGCAGACGAGCACGCCTCTGACTTCCTGATAGACGTGCCGGACACCTACGACGACGATATCGAGTTCGAGCAGTTCCTTGCAGGAGTGAAGACCGCCGCACTCTGCGAGATGTGGATCAACGAGAAGAGCGAGGACACGATCACCACCTTCTTCAACATCGGACCTGGGGATATCCGTAACCTCATGGAGACGTGCACATGGCTCATGCACGGTACAGCGGAGATCTCCAGGCTTCTGAGGGCGAACGCCACCACGGCTGCCCGAGAGCTCGCCACCCGCATCGAGAGCGGGGCCAGCCGGGAACTCTTAGATCTGATCGTGCTCCGGGGCGTCGGCCGCGTCAGAGCGAGGAAGCTCTATGACGCGGGATTCACCAGCCGCGAAAAACTAAAAAACGCAGACGTCGCAGCTATAGCATCAGTACCAAGCATTGGGGAGAGGCTCGCGGTCAACATCTTGAATCAGCTGGGCAGAAAAGTGGAACATACCACTCCTGTCAATGACGAGCCATCGCAGCAGCTATTCGGGCAGAGCACTCTGTTCAGTTTTGAAGAATAAGGCCACCTCACGCTGAAAGAGCTGATGGTTTCGCTGGAGGTGCATCATATGGCCGGCGCCGGGAATAATCACATAGCGCTTGTAACGCCCAGGTATCTCCTGATAAAATGATGACAGCCCTATAGCATCAGCCACATCATCAAACTCGCCGTGAATTATCATCGTCGGAACCGTAAGGCTCGAGGGACTGACCATGGGTAATCGAGTGGCCAGATCGACTTGGGGCCCAGTAGGGACAGCGGCGCCAGCCAGAACGGCCGCTCTAACATAGCGATCCACGACCTCCGGGTCGCTAGCTTCTGCCGGCGTCATCAAATAAAACCTGCTTCTCCAGCCCGCTTCAGAAACACGCTCATAAGGGCTCTCGCGAAACTCCCCGATCCTGAGCCGTCTGCTGGCGATGCCAGGGCTATCAGCACACATCTGACCGTAGCTGATATACTTGTCCACTTTTTCCGGATAGGTTGCGACGAACATCCCAGCGTACTGCGTGCCCCAAGACCAGCCGAGCAGGTTAACCCGTTGAACGTCTCTGAGATTTAGGACGTAATCTACCGCCGCATTTAGATCTTCGCTCGCGTCTGCTGTCGTCATATATCCTTCAGGACGGGTCGAACGGCCAAATCCCCTTATATCAGGGGCAAACACATCAAAACCTTCCATCGCGAGGAAACCCATCAGGCTGTACGAGGGCTTCTCCGGTATACAGAGATCGAAGCTCTCCCGGCCGGCCGTCGAGGACCCGTGGGCCAGGACGACCACCGGCTTGCCCGACGGCTTTTCCCAGTACTTTTCCCACATATAAAGCCTGATTTTATCGCCCACCCAGTGCTCCGAACTGGTGATACTGGACGTTACTAATTCCATCGATCTCAGAAACGCATCCGGATATCTTTATCATTCTCACAGCCGCTATACTTACTGTTATGACCAGTCTGATCATCACCGGCGGCCGGAAGCGCATCGATGATGTTAGGGCCTACATTCGGGCTCTCGCCTCCATCGGATCCGACTACGGGGTCACGGTGCAGGCATTGAATGCCGATACCATCTCAGGACGGGGCCACATCGAGTTCGCGGTGGCGAAAGCCGAAGAGTCCTTCGATAGCGGGCGAAACCTCGCTCGAGATTTGGGCGTGGAGATCATGCTATACCTACGGGGACGCCGTCAGATCGAGCGCGCTCTTGATATGGGCGTTAGACCGGGCGAAAACAATGTGGCGATCGCCATCATCGGCGAGAGGGCGGTAGAGGCACTTCCGGCAGTTCAGACGACCCTTCTCGATACGGTAGATGAAAGCGTTATAGACTATACCTATGAGAAAGATCAGCTGCTAATGAAATTATTCGAGATCACCCCTGCCGAGCTGGAGATCGTGGGCCGCGACCGGGTTCCTGAGCTGGTAAGGGAACGATCCGCCCTTCTTGAGTTCGAGAAGTAGTTTGGCCAGCGAGCAATAATACTTTCAGTGTATAATAAGCGTTTCTATAAATATCCTCAGGCCGATGATCGTATGGTGTATGAAAAGCAATGGCAGCGAAAATCCGATCAAAGGCCCGCCGATCTTCGGAAGATCTGGAATCCATCCCTGGCATCGGTCCCAGCATGGCTGCCGATCTTCGTAGCCTGAGAATCGATAGAGTCGACGATCTGAAGGGTAAGGACCCCGAACTGCTATATCGATCGCTGGAGGCTAGGTCCGGAGGACACCTCGACCGCTGTGTCCTATATACGTTCAGGTGTGCAGCCTATTTTGCTAACGGCGGAAGGGAGGCGGAAAAGCTGAAGTGGTGGAACTGGAAAGATAAAGGAGAGTAAGATACCCGCGGACTCCAGTACCCTTAATAGCCTGCGGTTTATTCTGTATATGTGCCTGATGTATCACGGCTTAGAGGCCTTAGAGTCGCGAGGAGGACGATGACCAATGCCGTCCTGGGACTATCCGCTACATGTCAACGTGCTTTCGGTACTCTCGACGGTTGTCAGCTGGGGCGCTGGCACAATCTTATTCTACCTGATCAGCCCGTGGCTGGCGGCCGGATATCTGCTGCTGTGCATGGCCGTCGTGATCCTGTCGCTAAAGTTCCGGTGCAGCTACTGCTGCTACTATGGAAAACGCTGCGCCACCGGGCTGGGCCTGATGAGCCCGCTGTTTTTCAGGAAGGGCGACCCTTCAGGGTTCAGCGATAAGAGGAACATCCTGACGGTTGCCCTGCCGAGCTTCGGTGCCTTATTATTGCCGTTGGCCGGGGGCGTTCTGGGGTCCATAGTCAGCTTTTCCTGGGTATTGATGATAGTAGCCGTGATATATTTCCTGGTAGCGATCCCGCCGGGCTTTGCCCTCCAGAAAAATGTGTATTGTAAGCGCTGTGCCCAGGGGAAGCTGGGTTGTCCCTCTTATCGGATGATGCAGGGTGGCAAGCTGGAGTAAACAATCTTCAGAGAATGATCCGCTCCGGCGCGGAGAACGCTTTGAGCTTCTCCTTGTTCGCGAAGCAGCACAGCGTGACGTTAGATCGTCGGGCGCTGTCGATGCCTGAGCTGATGGGCGCCGCCTTGGACATGATTAGCGGTATTCCGGCGCGGACAGCCTTCATGACCATACCTGCCGGCTGCCTGCCGGAAGATATCAGGAACATTTTCGACAGGTCGTCGCCGTTTAGCACCGCCATGCCGACGGCCTTGTCAACGGCGTTGTGGCGGCCGATATCCAGCGCCTTGTACTTCAGGTCGCCCTTCGCATCGACGAGGCTTGCGCTATGGGCTCCTTTGGTCCGGTCCTGGATCTCGTCGTACAGGTAATCCATGCTGTCCAGTAGAATATCGGCCTTGAAGACTTGGTCGACCGGCAAAGTGACATCATCGTCCCGTTTATCCCAGTTGACGCCGATACAGCCTGACGAGCGTAACTCGTACCACAGGTCGAAATGTTCGAACGAGCGTATCTTTAGGAACACTTTACCTTCCTGCTCCAGGACGTCCTCGATATCCCTCCGATCCTTTACCGCTCCCTCTGTGACCATATAGCCGACCGCCAGCTCCTTATGTAGGTCCGGAGTGGTGACGATGGATGAAAGCCTAGTCCCGTTGATAATGAGTTCAATGGTCTCTTCGATCATAACCGGGTCAGTGGCCGGTTCTTTACCCTGCCCAGTGATCTTTATCGACGTGTAGTCTCTGTAAGTTTCCATGCCTCGTACGCACCCAAAGATTTAAAAAATTGTATAAGCATATGAACTCATGATGGCTTATAAATCATTCCTCACGAAACGGCAGCTTAGCGTACTCCGGTTGAGGCAGGCGGGCCTTACCCAAGATGAGATTGCGAAGCGTATCAAGACCACCCGGGCTAACATCAGCCTCATCGAAAAGCGCGCTCGGGAAAATGTCGAGCGCTCCAGGGAGACGCTGAAGGAGTGGAATAGCATCCTTTCTCCCGTCCGCGTTACAGTGCAAAAGGGTACGGATGTCATGACAATTCCCGAGTTCGTATTCTCGGAAGCAGATAGGTCCGGGATCCATGTGCGTACCGACTCCATCGGCCTGATAACCCTCATAAAAAAAGAAAAGAGCGACGCCATCATTAACCGGGTGGTCACTGAGGAGTTCGAGATCGACATCGCGCTGTCAGGAGAAGTGAACATTCTGTGAGACGTATATTTGCTATAGACGTCGGCTCCGGCACTCAGGATATTTTGCTCTCCGACAGCAAACTTGTGAATCCTGAAACCAAGCTAGTCCTGCCGGCCCCAACACGGCTTTATGCCGCCAAAATAAGGAGAATGCGCAAAGATCTTTTCTGCGACGGCTACACAATGGGCGGCGGTTCTATTACATCTGCGCTGGTTAAGCACGCCGAAAAGTACCGGGTTGTCATGACCCCGGATGCAGCCCGTACAGTCCGGGACGATCTGGAGCAGGTCAGGAGAAGAGGCATTGAAATCGGCGAAGAGAAGGATATGGGAAGCTCATACGCCAAGCTCACACTCATAGATGTTGATATGCCCGCTTTCGAGTCAGGCCTGGCCATGATGAACTGCGACTTGCCAGACGATCCAGTGGTAGCTGTGGCCGTCCAGGATCACGGGGTGGCCCCGAAGGGCGTCAGCGACAGGGAGTTCCGCTTCGAGCAGATCGGGAAAAAAGTGAAAAAGGGGGCTAATTTTAGGGATTTCATCATCACCCGGAAAACCAGGGTTTATTCCAGGGCCAGCGCGGTCATCCAGAGCTTGCACGATCAGGGCTATGATGATGTGCTTGTAATGGACACAAAAATCGCGGGTATTTATGGCGGCCTCTACGGGGAAAAGCTCCCGGCTATCGCCATGGACGTGGGCAATGGGCATACCACAGCGGCCTCGATCTCTGAGGATGGCAGCATCGCGGGCATCTTCGAGCACCATACCCATTCCCTCACCCCGAAGACGATGAGGCTATATCTACAAAGGCTGGCGGCCGGCACGCTGACCAACGAGGAGGTCTTCGAGGACGATGGCCATGGTGCCTATGTAAAAGAGCCTGTCAAGCCCGTCTCGATCATAGTGACAGGTCCCCGGCGTAAGATCGCGCTGAAGATGAATATTCAGATCAAGTTTGCCACTCCGCTGGATGATGTGTACATGGTCGGGCCTGTAGGCATGATCCGGGCATATCAGGCGCTGAAGCCCTGATTGTAGGTCCCCGGGTTTGCACAGGCCGAAATTACCGGTAATCGACCATGTTTCTAGCGAACGCCCGAGCCTTCCCAGGTTCCCTTCGTCTGGCTGTCCCTTGTTCTTGCCGCTGAGCACCACAAGGACGCTCGGCATGATGAAGAGTACCTGGGTAAAACACGCGGGCCGTGAACTTGGCAGCAACGTTTAGTAAAAAGAAAAATGGCACGCTTCTGCTGTGTGTCGCGTGTATTTAGCTTACATCTCGTCTATTGCGGCGATGCCCAGCAGCCCCAGCGAAGCTGCCAACGCCTTCCTAGCAGCTTCCACCAGCGCCAGCCGGGCTTCGCGCAGCTCCTGATCGGCGTTGAGCACTGGTGAGACCCGGTAAAACTGGTTGAACGCCTCGGCCAGTTCCCTCGAATAGGTGGCCATGATGTGGGGCTTCAGCTCAGTGGAAGCGATCCCGACTGTATAGGGCATCTTGGCTATCTTCTTGATCAGCGCCGCCTCTTCCGGCTCTTTCAGGACGGATGGATCAAACTTCCCCGGCTTTGCCTTCTCCAGGATGCTGCAGCATCGGGCGTGGGAGTACTGGATAAAGGGCGCTCCCTGTTTTTCGAAGTCCAGCGCCTGCTCCCACTTAAAGGTGATCGACTTCTCCGGCGCCACGCGCACGATGTCGAAGCGCACAGCGCCGATGCCTACCGCCTCAGCGATCTCCCGCTTCTTCTTCTCCGGGATGTCCTTCCGGCGCTTGTCGACCTCTAAGTAGGCCCTTTCGACCGCCTCGTCTAGCAGATCGTCCAGGTTGACGACCACGCCTTTCCGGGTGGACATGCGGCCTTCGGGCAGCGATACGAAGGAGTAGAATACGATGGTCGGCGTCTTCTGCACTCCGAGGATCTTGAGCGCGGCATCCAGTCGCTGCATAGCAAGCTTCTGATCCTCTCCGAGGACGTTGACTGCCTTGTCACATCTGGTCAGCTTCCAGACGTGATAGGCGATGTCCCTGGTGGTGTACAGGGAAGTGCCGTCGGCCCTCGTCAGCACGAACTCCTTGTCGATTCCGAAGCTCGACAGGTTAAGGGCGAGGGCGCCGTCTTTGGTAGTAGCATACGGAGAGCCGGCGAGCTTTTGTACTGCTCTATTGACCGAGCCGTCCTTCACGAAGTCCGACTCCCAGATGAACGTATCGTAGGAGACGTTCATCCGTTGGAGCGTCATTTTCTGTCCCTCCAGGCAGCGTTCGACCATTTCTCTGAACTTTGGAATGATTTCAGGATCCATGTGCTCATACCGGTTCAGTATCTCCGAAATCTCCCTTTCGACCGCCTCGTCCGACTTCCTCAGGTTTGTGGCCGCCCGATAGACCTCTACGATCTCATGGTCGGGCTTATCCATCTCCGGCTTTCCCGGGCTGATCCGGTCCTGATGTCTGTAGCCCCAGACGATGGTGGCTTCTTGTTTGCCCATGTCATCAACGTAGTACTGGACTTCCAGGTCGTAGCCGCCCGCTCGAATGATCCTGGCCAGCGTATCCCCTATGATCGGATTGCGGCCTCGTCCCACATGGAGCGGCCCGGTAGGGTTGGCTGAGGTATGCTCCAGGATGGTTCTGACGCCGTTCTGCGGAAGCTCATAGAACTTCTTTTCCGATAAGATTTCGCGCAGCGACTCGGCAAGGTACTTCGGACCGGCATAAAAATTAATGTAGGCGCCGGCGGCCTCGACACGGTCAATGTAGTCGCTTCCGCCCATCTTTGCGACGATGGTCGCCGCGATCTCTTTCGGGTTTTTCTTTAACTCTTTTGCCAGACGGAAGGGCAAAGATGAGCTCACGTCTGCATGCTGTGATTCCACCAAGCTCATATCCTTGGCCGTATAGCCAGCATCCACGACCGCCTGCTTCAGGAGTCGGCCCGCTTCGTCCAATAGTTTCATGTACAATTTCGTCGAGCCTCCTTACGAGCCTGTATGATATCGCAGGATGGCCGCGATGCCGCCGAACGCGTTGAACAACTGCTCCCCCTCCTCAAAGTCAGTGCTGACGAACTCCACTTCAGTGTTCATCTGCTCCGCGATGAGCGAGAGTTCTTCCACGACGTCAACGTTCTCCGAAATGGCTAATGATGACTGGCATTTCGGGCAGCGCTCCCCAACGGTGGGCGTTTCGCCCACACGATACTTTGTCGACTTTACTACTGTGTAATCACAGTTGCCGCTCTGACATTTGATAGTGAGCCTACTCTTCCTGAGGTCTTCCGATAGCAACAGCGCCTCAACGGCGCCCATCTGAAGATTAGCCCTGACCGAGTCCTCACCGTAGGCCGCAAGGCCCCGTTCCGCGACCAGTTCCCTCATAAACCTTTCCATGAGCTTCTTCTCCTTGATCACCTCTAGACCTGAGAGCGTATCGCCCGCGGAGTCCATCAGCTCATTCAACCCCGACTCGTCCGTATATGCAATATCATATAATCCCAGGATCTTCTGCTGCAACTCATGGTGTAAGTACTCGCCTTTTTCGAACTCCTCCTTGGTCGGCGTGGGACCCCCGATCAGTACACCCTGGAAGTCGTTTCGGTCGATATTCAGGAAGATATCGTTAGCCGCATCGCCAATCCGCTTGTTGAACTCGTTGATCGCGATAAGCCGCAGTTGCTGGAAGCGATGAGATGACTGGCCGCCCTTCCTCTGCTTGCCAGGCACGGTGCTCGTCAGATGCCTCAGCGGAGTGACATGTTTGCCCTTCAGCGTCCCGATCGTCGCCTCTCTCCTGTCCAGAACTATCAGGCCAAAGGTCTTCTTATCGACCAGCATGTCCTCGAGTTTCTCTAATTCGAAATTGCTACCGCAGCGGTACGAGTAAGAGGTAATCGGCTGGGGCGGCACCACGACGATCGACTCCATACTCTGCTTATCTCCGCCTAGAGAAATCGCACCACAGAATATGATCATCCCATTTTCGGGCGGCTCCTTATAATATCTGAGCCGGGCCATGATCGATTCCAGCGCGCTCTGAACGTTGCTCCGGGTCTGCTTGGACTTGATGTTGGCGGCAGACCCGTGTTCATCCCGGAGATACGCTACCACATCGGAGATCCTCTTATCATGAGGAATGTAAAGTGATATCAGTTCGGTGCCTTGGCCCTGCTTACTGCGTAATTCTTCGAGTTGCCTCTTGAACTCATACCTGTGTCTTTGCTCTTCTGATGACATATGGAATATATCCTGTTTGGCTAGTATTCAACTGACGAGGAGGCAGCTCTGCCAAAACAGGCTACGCTAACCCCAAAATGAATATAACGGTGCGCTAGTCACGCCTCATGGTCTCAATGGCTGCAGCTACTCCAAGAACTGATATTCTGCCGCCGATGAAAACGCCATGATGCTCGCACATACTGGTTTGAAATTACAAGCCTAAATATATAAAACTTGTGATTCGTGAGACCGGTTTGGTCGTAGTGACAACTCCCACGGTTAAAAGCGTAGGCTTCCTCCACCCCACAACCACAAGATCGTAAGACTTTGCCAGGGCAGATGAAAATATGATCTTGAGGCCTTGGATCAGAAGGGGATCAACGATAATATCAACTCAAATGCGGCCCTAATCCCTCCCCATCTGTATATTTTCAGTAGTGCTACTGTTACCAGAACGAGGACAAAAACAGAAATTAATATTGCTTGAATACCTGTGATCGCCATGCATCATCAGCCTCCCAGGACTGTACATCGTCATATGACTATTAAAATACTTGGTTGTGTGAAAATAAGTTGATCGTGTGTCGTTCATTCAACAAATAATACTATCTGAAAGGGTAAAAAGCATAAAAAAGGGAAAAGCACAGGCTTTCGGCCTGTACTGTATTTATACTATGTATTTGCCAATGAGGCGGATGGCCTTGTTCTTGTCTGCGCCGATCGGCGAGCCTGCGACGATCTGGGTGCAGCCTGCCGCGGTTAAGCCTGCGATCTTGGCGTTCATGTCCTGCGGGTTGCCGTAGATGGAGAACGCGTCGATCATCTGGTCGTTGACCGCGCCGAAAGCGGTCTTGAAGTCGCCCTTTGCGAGGCCGCCCTTGATGGTCTCCACTGCGGCGAGGTCCAGGCCGTGCCTCTGGAGCACCGGTACGGGGGAGCCTGCAGCGATGAACGCTACTACGGGCTTGACAGCGCCCTTGGCCTTCTTGGCGTCCGCGTCGATGGAGAATGAGGCGTACGCGGCGATGTCGAATTTCCTCTCGCCCGAGGCCTTCTTGATGATGGGCACTGCAAAGGCGAAGTCCTTGGGATTGGAGGCGTTGATCAGGACGCCGTCGCCGATCTTGCCGGCGGTTTCCAGCATTTTCTCGCCCTGGGCGCCGATGTACACTGGGATGGCTTTCTGCTTGGGCTTGTAAGCCAGCTGGGCGCCAGCGAACTTGAACACCTTGTTGTCTGGGGTGGCTACCGTCTCGCCGGCCCACATCTTCTTGATGATGCCGACTGCCTCGGTTAACCTCGCAACAGGGGTCTCCATGGCCATGCCGATCTTCGGCAGCGTGCTCAGGTCGCCGGGGCCGATGCCCAGGGTCGCCCTGCCGCTGGAAATCTCATCAACGCTGGCGATTGCCGTTGCGGTGACTGCCGGACTGGCGGTGAACGCGTTGGTGATACCCGGACCCAGCTTGATCCTGCTCGTCTTGTCGGCGATCAGCGCAAGCATCTCAAATACCTGCCTGTTGTTGTAGTGGTCTGTGATCCAAAGGTAATCCAGGCCGTTATCTTCTGCAAATTTACAATAGTCGATGAGTTCCTTGTAAGGAACGTTCGGAACAAACTCAATGCCGAAAGTTGCCATAATTATACCTCAAGTTATTATGTTATAAGCATCCTTGTTTAAAAGAATATCGGTTTATCGGTTGCAGAGAAAATGTTTCTTCTACATCAGCCCCGTAATAGTGATAATTCGCTTTAAAGGGGCGTTTTTATGGATGTTCCCAGAGAAAATCTAGGAAACATTTATATACCAGGTGATCGATCATAATGCGCTTCACTCATAATCGCCGGACCAGAGCTGGTGCCGATGCGAGAGGCGCCAGCTTCGATGAACATCATCGCCTGTTTATATGTTCGGACACCTCCGGACGCCTTGATCTGGATATCCGGAACCGTGTTTCTGATGAGCCGCACGTCCTCGAGCTTCGCGCCCGCCGGGCCATATCCAGTCGACGTCTTGATAAACGCGGCGCCCGCCCTCCTGATCGCCTTAGCGGCCAGCACGATCTGTTCGTCGTTAAGATAGCACGCCTCTATGATCACTTTGACCGTCGCGTTACGGCAGGCGCTCACCACGTCACACAGATCCTTTTCAAAGGCCTCATATTTGCCAGAGCGCAGGTAGCCTACGTTGATCACCATGTCGATCTCCTCCGCCCCGCTCTCTACAGCCGCAGACGCCTCCTTTGCCTTGGCTGCAGTCAACGCCGAGCCGAACGGGAATCCGACCACTGAGCAGACCTTGACCCTGCCCCCCGTGCAGTACAGTTTTTCGGTTACAAGGGCGGTCCAACAGGATGCAGTGCATACTGAGGCAAAATCAAACCTGACCGCTTCCTCGCAGACTTTCAAAATATCCATCTCGACTGCATCAGGCTTCAGCAGCGTGTGATCGATAAGCCTTGCGATATCCCTGCATTCCCCGCATCTCATGCTTTCCACTTAGCAGTCCAATATAATAACAGTTAGCCCATTGACATATAGCGTTCGCTATAGCATATTAAAGGCGAGAGTCAAGCGTTCGCTATAGCATATTAAAGGCGGGAGTCAAGTCCACGTCTGAGCATCTCGAAGATGCCGGGATCCAGATCGATGGCTCTGGTAATGCAGACAGCGGCCTCGTCTCGGCGACCTGCGATGCCTAGGAGCAGTCCTTTTCGGTACCATGCCTCGATGTAGTCGGGTCGGATCCCGATCGCCCGGTCGAATGATTCTATGGCGTTTTTATAGTCCCCTATCTTGCATAGTAGCGCGCCTCTCATGCACCAGGCGATATGATTGTTTTGGTCTGCTTCGATCGCTTTTTCATAGCTTTCGATAGCCTTCTCAGCGTGTGCTGACATCTCCTGTGCCCAGCCTAGGTAGAGCCATGCGTCCGTCATTTCCGGGGCAATATCGATTGCCTTAGAAAACATGGCGGCGGCGTCATCGTATTTTTCGTCAGACATTAGCAGCCGTCCCCGTCCGATCCACACTTCAGACAGCGAAGGCGATACCATGGCCGCCCGGTCGTAGCATTGCATTGCCCCGACCCCGTCTCCGATCGCGGCTAGGACTTCCGCTTTGCTGCACCAGGCTTGAGAGTGTTCGGGGTTGATCTCGATCGCCCGGTCGAATGATCGTATCGCTTGGTCCGCGTTTCCCATGGCGAACTCGCACGATCCCTTATGCCGCCACATATCTGCATTGAACGGTTCGAGTTCGATGCTCTTTTCCAGACATTTGATCGCTTCGCGGTTCTCTCCGAGAGCGATCAACGCTCTGGCGCGACCGTACCAGGCCATCGTGTACTTCGGATCTTCTTTGCCGGCTTTCATGCACGCGTTTGCTTCATCCTCATGCATGCCGAGCACTCTGAACAATAGGCTTTTGCTGTACCAGTATTTTGGGTTATGCTGATTGACTGATATTGCCTTTTCCATGGCGCAGAATGCGTCCTCTATCCGGCCCAGCTCCATGAGCACCAGGCCTTTGCAGTTGTACGCTTCCCCGTACTCTGGGTCCGCCTCGATCGCCCTGTCGAAAAGCGGCAGCGAGTCCTGCAGCCTTCCGGCACTGACCATCTCCAGCGCCTTGCTGAGATATTCCCCCACTCCGGGGGCTTTTTTGGCGTATCGTTCGTTAGCAGGCTCGCCTGACACCTGTCTCACCCTACTTAATGATCTAAAGTAGGGTGTGATGGCTAATAGGTTTTCCTCCTCTGCTTCCTCTGTCAGGCATTCTACACAACAGTTATATGCTTGAGGATTAATATTGTCAGGGTGCTTTTATTCATGACCGAGTACATATATATTGATGGCAGGTTCTACGACAAGGAGAACGCCAAAATTTCGGTTTTTGATCATGGCCTTTTATATGGTGACGGTGTCTTTGAGGGGATCAGGGCCTATAACGGCCGGGTGTTCAGGCTTGATGAACATATAGATCGCATGTACGATGGTGCTAGGGCGATCATGCTTCAGCCAGCCTTGTCCAAGGATGAGATCAAACAGGCGATACTAGAGACTGTGCGGAAGAATAACCTCAAGGATGCGTATATTCGTCCCATCATCACCCGCGGTGTCGGAAGTATGGGTCTCGATCCCCGTAAATGCCCGAAATCCAGCATCATCATCATCGCGGAGAGTTGGGGTGCCATGTACGGCAGCCTGTATGAAATTGGCCTGACCGGCGTATCGGTCTCTGTAAGGCGCAACGCGGCCGAAGCATTGCCTACCAACATCAAGTCGCTGAATTACCTAAACAACATACTAGCCAAGATCGAGGCAAACGAAAAAGGCGGCGACGAGGCGATCATCTTTGACGTTCGGGGTAACGTCTCCGAAGGTTCCGGCGATAATATTTTCATTATCAAAAACGGTAAAATTTTCACGCCATTCGTCCAGTATAACCTGAGTGGTATCACCAGGATGTGTGTGTTCGAACTATGCGCGAAGCAGCGGATACCTATCATAGAGCAGAACTTGGGCTACTTCGATATGTACACGGCCGACGAGGTCTTTGTCACCGGGACCGCGGCGGAGATAGCGCCCATGACGAAGATCGATGGGCGTATCATTGGCGATGGCAGGCCCGGGCCTGTCACGAAGAAGCTCATGAAAGCGTACTCAGAACTCACTAGGACGACGGGGACGCCCATCTACTGATGTGATTGATGTGCGCTCCGTTTCCCATCTCTTTTTCTGGCAATATTTATACGCCATGATTCTTATATACAGTTAGTATAGCAATCGCTTATGCTTAAATAGTATTTGAAGGACGGAAACGCGGCGATGAATGATTACCTGGCTCTCGCACCTGTGATACTGCCCATAGCTGGGGCGGTGATTGCTCTTGGAGCTTACCGGTATTACAAACGGGCCTTTGAAGCCTTCATCATCGTATATTCGGTCCTGCTGTTCGTGTTCAATGCAGGCTATCTGCTTATGTTGCATGGGGGAATGGCGCCGCTTTCGTACGGGCCGATCACGTTGGACGCTCCTGGTATGGTCATCAGCACCTTGGTTAGCTTCCTCGGCATGTTGATTATGTTCTACTCCTTCGCCTACAAGGATAAGCCCCAGTACGATAGTACATACTTCGCCGCTTACCTGATGATGATGGGCTTCATGTGTGGGCTGGCGAATACGTATAACGTCGTCATTATGCTTATCCTGCTGGAGGCGGCAACGGTGATCAGCGGCGTCTTGGTATTGTTTGGTCGGACTCGGCGTTCGATCAAGGCGGCGACGATCTACTTGGCGATCAGCCTCTTCGAGGTGCTGTTGGTCCTGTATGGCGCGTTTGTACTTTACGGTTACACAAAATCGCTGGATCCTACAACAAACATTGCTATGATACCTGAGGGCGGTCGGCTACTTTTGGCGTTACTATTTTTATTTGGCTTCGGTACTAAGGCTGGCTTGGTGCCTCTCGGTCTCATCTGGCTTCCTCCGGCGCACTCGGAGGCGCCGCCTCCGATCAGCGCCACTATGTCCGGTATCCTCATTAGCACCAGCGTGATCGCCATGATCCGGGCGGTTTATCCGTTCTATACCGCGTCGAGCTCAGGTATGATCATGCTTATCGTGGTGAGTATTGGCGCGCTTAATATGGTTATCGGCATGTTCATGGCGCTGTTCCAGGAGGATCTGAAGCGGTTGCTTGCTTACTCCTCTATCAGCCAGATGGGCTATGTGGTTATTGGCCTCGGGTTGGCGACGCCGCTGGGGGTCTATGGCGCGCTGTTCCATATTGCGAATCACATGTTCTTCAAGGCATGCCTATTCCTAATCGCGGGCGTGTTCATTCTACGGGTCAATACAAGACAGTTACATAAGATGGGCGGGTTGTGGAAATACATGCCCATGACGGCCGTCTGCTTTTTAATCGCATCATTGGCCATGGTCGGCCTGCCATACTTGAATGGGGACGCGAGCAAATCCATTATCGAAAAGGCCACGCTGGACGCTGAAAGTATCTGGTGGGGCTATAAATGGTATTTCTACGCCGAGATCATCGGCAGCTTTATCACGTTTCTATATCTGTTCAGGGCGTTCTGGTTGATTTTTCTGGGCAGGCCTAAGCCTGGCTTTGAAAAGGTGTCGGATCCACCGTTGTATATGCTCATCCCTATAGTGATCATGGTTGCGCTCTGTGTTGTCTTGGGTCTTTTCCCCGGCCTGATTGAGGGGACGCTCCAGTTCGCCGCAAACGCCTTGCTGCATACCGGTGGCTGATATGGTGGAGGATCTTGCGCTGGCGTTGGGCGAGCGGCTGAAGGGCATCGCTGCGGATAAAATCGTCTTTGTCGGCGTAGGGAATCGGTATCGGGGCGACGATGCCATCGGTCCTATACTCATCGATTTGCTGGCCGGCAAGGTGCCTCATGTCATCGATGCGGGCAGTACGCCGGAGAACTTTACCGGGGCGATCAAAAGGCTTGAACCCAGGGCGATTGTATTTCTGGATGCTCTGCTTTTCAAAGATGCAAAGCCGGGCGACGCCTTCGTCATAGAAAGCGGCGAGATCTTGACGGAGGGATCCTCGCATATGCTTTCAATAGACCTCGTGATGGATTATTTACGGGAGGACACGGGTGCGGAGATCTTCATGGTAGGGGTTCAGCCAGGACAAATTAGCGATCATGAGGGTCTGTCTTCAGGTATGGTGGAGTGTCTGAACCAGATCGTACTGATAATTTTAACTACGGTTGGATCCTTGGCGTGGTAGTGGGATCGTGGTGATCATGGTTTTCTCATGTGCTGCCGTAGCTGCATCGTGATTTTATCTTTTCATCGAGCATCTCCCTGTGTGATCTGGTGGGGGTCTAGCGCACTTCAAATGTTGGGCGTCCCGTTATTTTGATCTCAGAGACTTTCACGCTCCGTACTTGCGATACTGGTGGTCCTTGTCGGGTGATCTCCATCATTTTATCTACTTGGTGTTCTTCGCCCTCAAAGACCGCGTGGACTCGGCCGTCGTTCATGTTCTCTACGTAGCCTTTGATGCCCAGGAGGATTGCATTCTTTTTAGTAAATGCTCGGAAGCCGACTCTCTGGACTCGTCCAGATACCACCACATCAACCGCCTTCAAGTTCCACCTCTAAAACCCCGGGAGTTGTTTCCGGGGCCTGTTTCGGTGGGTTACGGGGGTGTCAGCTTCCATGGGGTGAAGTTGCCGATGCCCAGCGTTTTGTTGGTTTTCTCCATTGACTTTTTGCCATCCTTTTCGATGCCTGTCATTGCTCTGATGCAGTCGACGTTCTCCGGCACTACGTCCGACTCTTGGTGGATGCCTTGGAAGAGGTTCAGCTCGCCTTCGCTATCGACGGCGATCGATTCTTCCCAAATGGCGTTCTCCATGATGTCGTATCTGGGTCTGCCCAGGTCTCTGCCCAGTTCTACACAGTCTGCGGTAGATTTGATGTTCAGCCAGCCGGGGATTAGCCAGAGTCTTGGGTGCTTCTTTAGCGTGGTCACGATGTCCGCCGATGATGGTGTTTTCTTTAGGTTCGCGTTCACGTAGTGCATGTGCATCAATGTGGTGGGGAGTTTGACTGCTACTGTGTCGATCTTGATGTTGGGTAGCACTGAGTTTACGTCCGGGCCGTGGTGGGACGGTAGTTTGATTGGATCCGGCACGATGGCGTTGATCGGTCCTCGCTTGATATCGTCGGGATCGCCGCCTCGGCGCATCATGGTAGCTCTTACTTTTTTAATGCCGTAGGCGGTGTCCAGTGTCCAGAGCAGTCTGCACAGGCCTGTGGTGTTACACGATACTACTCGGACGAATTGCTTGCCGATCGCCTGATCGTAGTTGGCCATCGCATTGAAGGACGTGCCGGCCACCTCATGTTCTTCTCCGCCTTGGAATATGGCTTTCTTGCCAAGCTTCTCATAGAGCTTCTTATTCTCTTCGCCCATACCTTCCGGGGCGCAGTCCACGACTATGTCCGCTTTCTTGATCATGTCTTCGCTTGAGCCTGAGATGGATAGTCCGGCGGCTTTGAACTTCGATTCTGCTTTGGAGGGGTCGACAGCGTAGACTGCTATGCCCTTTTTGGATGCTACGTACGCCTCGTAGTCCGGCTTGGTCTTTCCTATGCCTATTAGCATCATGTCGTCTTGGCGTAGCACGGCATCCGCGACACGCTTGCCGATAGTCCCATAACCGTTAAGTGCAACTTTTATCTTGTCTACCATATAAATAATCTCCTAAATATAATTAAATCGGATCATATTATATTTTTGCCACCTGATACTATATGGCCAATTGATCGTATATATATCGGTTGTTGCACATAATCAGGAATATGCCTAGAGGAGGTATAAAAATACCGGCCGGACGATGTATTTCTTATCATCCAGAATATCGATACATACCCTCACAACTTCTCCATAGCCGATAAATATATTTACACGAAGTCCCAGCATTACTACACGATGACGCCAGACCAGTTATCGACTAACAAGAAATACAGCCTGAAAATGCTGATCTTCGACGCGATCACCATGGCCTACGGAATCATCGCACTCGCAATCTTCGTCCCATGGATACTTCTATCCATAACACCAGACAATCCCATTTCCCTACAGGTATCCGACTTAATCTACCAGTTCTTTTCCTTCTTCTGCCACCAACTCTGGCTCAGATCACTGTTCTTCAACAACATCAAAGCACCTGTCTGCGCCCGATGCACAACCATCTATCTAGCAACCATAATAGGCTTGGCCTTCTTCCGTCTAAAAGGCTATGGTACAAAGGAGTTCAAAATGAACTACGTTCTACTAGTTCTGCTCTTCCTCCCCACGGCGCTAGACGGTATCACCCAACTATTCGGCTGGCGGGAAAGCACCAATCTACTTCGGCTGCTCGCCGGCACACCCTTCGGGCTAGGCTACGCCTACCTGATCGCCTGGGGACTCCCGCTGACCTACGCCCTGACAGAACTAATCACCATTACCATCAGAAGTAATAGTGAGGCCGATCCAGTGGCGAACAGGATCAAAAAGATGATTTGGCCACTTTAACCTCTATCTAAATAGGAGTGCAGAGGGGTAGAAGACCCCGAGCTTTAGGATAGAATAACAGCCCCCTATGCATAATACTTCCGCAGTACATAGGAAGGTTTAAGTTTCAAGGTAGACCAATTGATATTCGTGCAATTATCCTACAAACTTCACTTCATTATCTCTTGCGCCGTGTCCCGGGTCCGTGGCGTGTACTGACTGTCCTCGCTGGTAAAAATCTCTTCCAGATAGGGCAGCACGTACAGTGAACTGGCTAGGCCAAAGACGGAGCCGGTGATGATCCGCAGGTCATTGTTGCTCAGGGTGCTCCAGATTAGATTCCAATCAGGGCCGATCCCCCGCGGGATCGGCACCCCAAACAGCTGGGCAAACCCGTCGATTGCCATGGGTATACACAGAATAATATAATACTTCACGCTCCAGATCTTCAGCCACTTTCGTACGATAGCAAAGATAAAGCACCCCGCAAGGAAAGATACGTATATGCCAAAGCACCTAGCGCATACTGTCATCTGATGGCCGAAGATGAACAGAGATCGTTCCGGGAGCTGATGACAGGTGACCCTGTAGGCTAAGAACATTAGCTTCCCGATATCGATGAGCACCGGGTTTCCTGTCGATATCAGGTACGGAGAGCTGATGACCGGGAAGATAAACAGCACGACCCCCAGAGTGAATACCGCCAGCCAATGTCTAATCATAAACTTCGCTGATCTAATAAGAATGTCATCTATCTTTTTCCCCATGGACTATACCTGTGCTTACATGAGACGGTTTTAATTTAAATCTTTACCCGTTACGTCCGGCAGCTTCTCCGACACCAATTTTTATCAGATTGACCGGTAGCATAGAAGGTGAGAATCCGTGCCTAACGGGGCGGGATAGTTTACGATCTTGGGGCCGTGGGGTAGAGAAAGCCCACCAGCTTTAGCTGTGGGATGAATCTACCCATCGAATCTCTTCTCATAATACTGGAAAAGATTGTACGGTTGGCAACCGTATAGTGTTTTAATGGTTGATACTCGATGGACACATACTAATACAACCGTCTATAATATCGGATACCGTCTGATATGGTGTCTGAAGTATAGGTGGAAAGTGCTTGTTAGTGGCGTGGAGAAGCGCCTAAAAGAGTTAATCTACAAGAAGGCCAATGAGATGGGTGTGGCTGTCGAGACATTAGAAATTATGCCAGACCATTTGCACCTGTTGTCAAGGCACCGCCATCAGCGGCGCCTCTTTGGATTGTCCAGCAGATGAATGGGTGCAGTAGCCATGAATTCCGAAAAGAGTTCCCCAATCTGAAATCGGGATTGCCAACATTATGGATTCGTAGCTATTATTGTGAATCCTGTGGGCATATCAGCGAAGAAACCATCAAGAAGTACATTGAGGAGCAAAAGAATCAATGATTCTGACGTATAAGGTTCAACATAATAGGGACTTCTCTAAAGAATTAAGGATGGCGAAACAGGTGGCCGATTTTGCCGTTAAACACCGTAGTTTCAGTAGCAAGGACGTGAAACACATCGGTTTAAAGTCGATGATAACTAACCAGATACTTCGTAAATATGGGCGTAGTAAGACCATCAAGAAGGCGTGTAATGTTAATCTCATCGTACCATCGCAGGGCATCAAGGCCGACCATAATAAACATATCATCAACGTGCCGTGTTTGAAACTCTCCCTGACGTACAGGTTTCCCGACTTTGTGAAGGTCAATCAAATAGAGGTTGATGAGGAATACGTCTATGTGTCGGTCAGTATACAGGAGAAAGAACTTGTCGAACCCGAACATTATATCGGCGTAGACCTGAATGCTACTGGGCACGCCGCAGTCCTTGGCAACCCGGAAACCGGCAAGGTTTGGAAACTCGGCAAAAAATGTCAACATGTCCGCAAAAAATATAAGAATATTAGGCGGAGGTTGCAGAAGCTTGGTAAGTACGGTATGGTTAAGAAAATCAAAGACCGGGAGAGCCGTATTGTCCGCGACCTGAACTATAAGATGAGCAGGAAAATCGTAGAAATAGCCAAAGAAGCGGGTGCTGGTATCAAGCTCGAAGACCTTGAGGGAGTCCGCAATAACAAGAAGCACACCAAGTCGTTCAACTACTCGTTGAACAGTTGGTCTTTCTATCAGCTACGCCAGTTCGTAGCGTATAAGGCCAAGCTGCAAGGAGTCAGAGTAGCCATATTGAGCCAGCATACACGAGCAAGACCTGCTCAAGATGCGGCCATATAGGCGACAGGAACGGCAAGGCTTTCAAGTGCCCTTGCGGGTACGTGGAGAACGCTGATGTCAACGCTTCGTTTAATATAGCGTTGCGTCAGATAGGCGTTTCTCAATCCGACATAGACAGAGATATGTCGGAGAGCAGCACTGATACGCTCCAAACGGCAACGCTAAGAACGATAGCGACCGTAGAACCCCACAGGCTTTA
>DATHCY010000242.1:0-2549 GCA_035319305.1 Methanocella sp. | reverse complement strand
TGCGACTAGGGCTGTCGCCGACGATTAACAGGATTGGTTTCGCGCTGAATTATGTCGTGTCATGTCACGTCTGTCGCTCGATACGGTCAGCTACGACGCGTATATCTGTGTTCATTTTTCTGACTTGGCCGATCTCCGATTGCAGGACGTCCATTCGGCCTTCGATCCTAACTCCTTCGGCGTTGGTAAACTGCCCAGGGTTGTAGCTGCTCTGCAGTTCCCATAGTTTTTTCTCGACGCCGTAGATCTCCGCATCCCAGCCATCGGCATCTACCGCCCCCTGCTGTGCCAGCGTCCTGTAACTCGTCCGTTTGCCTGCGTCCAGACTGCCCCCGGAGGAGTTCACCATGCCTTCGGCGATGTTCAGATCAGTTAGCCGGGACTCCACGCGATCCCGGATCGCATCCGCCTTAAACTTGAGGTCATCCAGGCTCTTCATCGTCGGATTGGTGCTATCCTGTAATGCGGCGGCATACGCCGCTCCTGCTGGGACAAACAGCAGTATGATGATTGATAAAGCGACAGCGGTTTTCATAACTCATATACACCATACATGATGTAAGCTGTCAGGCGCAAAAGATGATGGGTTAAAAATATCGGGGACGCGTGGTTTAAACGGTCTTGTTCCAGCAACACGGGCTTTTATAAGCCGGATGACAAATTCAAGGGGTGAAACGGACAGGAGCGTGGTAACGGCTAAATACGAGCGCCTCATAGATATCCATTATGGGACTTCTGGACTCGCTGCTCGGCAGAAACGACAAACCACTGCCGATCGACCTCGATGAGGTGTACGATGCCACTATCAAAGACGGACTCGAGCCCCGCCTGCTGTCCCACGACGCGGTGCTGGCGAACGCGATCCAGGACTTCCTCGATCATGGTGATACGGGGAGGCAGCTGATTTTCGTCTTCGAGGAGGCGCGGAAGAGGGAACCAGACTACCACGTGCCGTACTACTGGTGCGCGCTCTATAATATGAAAGGAAGGAACTATCCGGCAGCGATGGCGATCCTCCGCGAAGGTATCGAAAAATGCAGGGTCAAAAGCGTGCTGTGCCGGGAGCTTGCCGAATGCTACTTTTGCACTGAAAACCTGGAGATGTCCATATACTGGTTCTGTACCTCGATCATGGCAGGGGATCAGACCGACTTCAACCCGTACCTGTTTATCGGCTACATGTGCGATGCATTGGGCCTGAAAGACGCCGCCTGGTGGGCTCGCCGGCGGGCCAGAGGCATCTCCTACACTATGTCCGGGGCCGCCACGGAATATATCGGCTCAGACAGGGATCGAATTATGGCTCTTGCTAGTAAAAAGAAGACCGATCGGGCGGTGAAAATGCTTTCAGCATTTTACCTGCACGCCAGCAGGGCACTGGGCAATCTATAACATTTATCTATCGATTGATGATGCCGCTTGCTAGGAACCGCTGCTTAGGATCCTCGAGCCTGGACAATAAAAACAGGTCGCCTGATATATAAGCCAGCTCTTTGTCGGTTTTGATATGCACGATGTACTTCCCGGAGGACTTCGTGGCCTCGACTTTCTTGCCGTCCTTGAGGATCTCCACCACATTGCCCGGGGACGACTGTAGGCCGGCATAGACGTGGATCTTGTCGCCGGGCTTGAACTCTCCCTTGAACTTCGCGGTCGTACAGTTGAGCACGAATATGTCCCCCACATCCTCGTTCCGGGAGATGATGTAGCCCCGGTCCAGGTCCTTGCTCTGGACGTTCTTTAGCGCAAGCCCTACTCTGGAGCCGGTGGGCGCCTCTTTAACGTCCACGTCGTTCATCTGGATAGAGCGGATCTCGGCTTCCTGCCTGATCGGCCAGGCCAGCAGCTTTTCTTTCACATGGATGGTGCCCTGCCTGACATACCCGAGGATGACTGTGCCGACCCCTGTCACGTTGAAGTGGTGGTCGATGGAGACCCTTGCGGGTCTATCGTTTAGGGCCTTATTTTCTTCCTTAAGCTGATTGTCGATCTCGAATAGGATCTCCTTCAGACGGTCGACGCCTTCAAAGCTCTTGGTCGACGTAGGCAGTATCTCCCATGACTCCAGAACGGTGCCCTTTGTGAGCAGCTTGATCTTGTTTTTCAGCTCGTCGATGGCATACGGGTTGGACGTGTCGGTCTTGGTAATCGTGATTAGGCCGTGCTTCGGCCTAATCAGGTCTAGCATGATGATGCATTCGCCGGCACGAGCGTCCAGGCCTTTTGCATCTACGCAGAATACGATGACGTCAGACATATTTGCCGCGTTGACCAGCGGCTTTGGCGACTTTGGGTAGCCCACCGGATCGATGACTGCGAGGATATTGTCTCCCTTGACGAAATTGTAGAGCACGATATCGGACTCGGTACCCTTCTTGCCCAGTTTTGAGGCGAGCGTGGTCTTGCCAGACTGCTCACCGCCGATCAGTGCAGCGTTTACCATGTTGATCACTCTGAATGGGTAGTAAGATACGGAGAATAGCTTAAATATGTTGCTCTGAATATTGTCCGACCTGCTGTCCGCAACAGTTCTGTTTTTATAGGAATGG
>DATHCY010000241.1:0-8999 GCA_035319305.1 Methanocella sp. | reverse complement strand
GGTCAGGAAACTTTAAATATCCATAACGTACATAAGAATTCCCACTATCGACACAGAATATAAATACTCCAGGTCGGAAAAGAGTTGAAAACCGTATGTGTTTGAATAATCATCTGCCAGGCAATCATGTCGCACATGGAGGTCATCCATGCTAAAGTGTGAGAGCGATCTCGGACACATTCCTTCGGGATGCGCCATCTCCGGCATCTTCAACAGGAAGGGCAAGCGTATCGACGGCAATAAGATCATTAAGTCCATCGCCCTCATGCACGACCGGTCCAACGGGTTGGGCGGCGGATTTGCAGCATACGGCATTTACCCGAAATATAAGGATTTCTACGCCTTTCATGTCATGTTCGACGATGAGGAATCCAAAGAACGATTGGAGTGCTACCTGGCACAGCACTTTATCATCGAGAAGGACGAGAGAATCCCTACCCGTAAGACTGAACGGATTCACAATGCACCGCTCCTATGGCGGTACTTTGTCGAAGTGGATAATAAGAGGCTGGACGACGATGTGGACAAGGAGGACCACGTGGTCAACGAGGTCATGCATATCAACTCCAGCATTGCCGGAGCATTCATCTCTTCAAGCGGCAAGAACATGGGCGGATTCAAGGGAGTAGGTTACCCAGAGGATATCGCCCACTACTACCGGTTGGAAGAATACAATGCCTATCTATGGACCGCCCACGGTCGGTTCCCGACGAATACCCCGGGCTGGTGGGGCGGCGCCCATCCGATGACACTCCTCGACTGGTCGGTAGTGCACAATGGGGAGATCTCCTCTTACGGGATCAACAAGCGCTACCTCGAGATGTTCGGCTACAAGATGGAACTCATGACCGACACAGAGGTCATCGCCTACCTATTCGACTTGCTGGTCAGGCGACACAAGTTGCCACTTCGGGTGGCGACCGCTGCATTGGCCCCGCCCTTCTGGAAGGATATCGATGTCATGCCTGCGGCGGAGAAACAGGCCTATACGGCGTTACGCATGGTCTATGGCGGCGCGCTCATGAACGGCCCGTTCTCGATCCTGGTAGGGTTCAGGGGCGGAGTAGTCGGCCTCAACGATCGGATCAAGCTCAGGCCGATGATCGCCGCGGAGAAGAACGATTTTCTATACATGTCCTCAGAAGAGGCCGGCATCAGGGTCATCGAGCCAGATCCAGACCGCGTCTGGGCGCCCAGGGCTGGCACCCCAGTCATCGGACTGCTGGAGGATGAGGTATAATGGCGGTAACCCAGGTGCCCCCGGAGTTCACAGTCAATATCAACGATCGAAAGTGTGTAAGGTGTAAAAGGTGCACCAACGAATGTGGCTTCGACGCGCTGTCATATAACAAAGAATACGATGCGATCATCGCCGACGATTCGAAGTGCGTCGCTTGCCACCGCTGCACCACCATGTGCCCGAAGTTTGCCATCCGCATCGAGGATAATTCGCTCGCATATAAGGCGAACGCCAACTTTTCGCCCACCCACAGAAAAAACATCCTCAAGCAAGCGGAGACAGGCGGAATCCTGCTCGGAGCAATGGGCTGCGATCTACCATACCCAATCTTCTGGGACCATATACTCATCGACGCCTGTCAGGTCACCAACCCGTCCATCGACCCCCTGCGGGAGCCGATGGAACTGCGGACCTACCTGGGCAGAAAGCCGGACAGGCTGGAGTTCGACGGTAAGGACGACCAGGACATATTCAAGCTCAAGACAGAGCTGGCCCCGAACCTGAAGCTGGATTTTCCGCTTGTATTCGGCGGCATGTCCTTCGGCGCGGTCAGTTACAACGTCCATAAGTCGCTTATGATGGCCGCTCAGCGGACCGGCGTCATGATGAATACCGGCGAAGGCGGCCTGCACGAGGATTTCTACCAGTACAGGGATAATGTCATCGTACAAACCGCGTCAGGCCGGTTCGGCGTGCACGCCGATTATCTGAACGCCGGCGCAGCTATCGAGATCAAGATTGGCCAGGGTGCCAAGCCGGGCATTGGAGGGCATCTGCCCGGGGAGAAGGTCAACGAGGTGATATCCAAAACCCGGATGGTCCCTGTGGGTGCTGACCTGTTATCGCCAGCGCCCCACCACGATATCTACTCGATCGAAGACCTGGGACAGCTTATCTTCGCGCTCAAGGAGGCCTCGAGGTATAAGATACCGGTGGGCGTCAAAGTCGCGGCAGTACACAATATTGCGGCGATCTGCAGCGGCATCGTCCGGGCAGGCGCCGACTTCGTCACAATCGACGGCTTCAGGGGTGGCACCGGCGCGGCGCTGAAAGTCGTGCGGGATAATGTGGGCATTCCCATCGAACTAGGACTGGCTGCCGTCGACGACCGTCTGCGCCAAGAGGGTATCAGGAACCAGGCCTCGATCATCTGCGGCGGCGGCATCAGACAGAGCGCTGATATGATCAAGGCGATCGCGCTGGGAGCGGACGCGGTGATGATCGGCACCTCGGCGCTGGTCGCGCTGGGCTGCAGGGTCTGCCAGAAGTGCAACACCAACAAGTGCTCCTGGGGCATAGCGACCCAGAACCCGAAGCTGACGGCCCGGCTGGATCCGGAAGAGGGCGCGCAGCACGTGACGAATCTGGTCAGCGCCTGGAGCCATGAGACCCAGGAGGTACTGGGCGCTCTGGGAGTGAACTCCATCGAGAGCCTCAGAGGAAGTAGAGAAAGGCTTCGCGGTATCGGTCTGGACGAGAAGACGCTCGAAATACTCGGGATCAAGCCGGCAGGACGATAACATGGCCAAGATAGACGCGAACGAAATGCATTATAAGGTGCTTAACGAGAAGATCCTTTCCCTTACTAAGCAAGGCGAAAAGCATATCGAGCTTCAGCACGTCTGTGGCCAAAAGTTCATCGGCGACGGCCTGAAGGGAAACGTCAAGATCGACATATATGGTATTCCCGGCAACGATCTGGCTGCATTCATGGACGGCCCCGAGATAGAAGTCCATTGCAACGGCCAGGACGGTATCGGCAACACCATGAATGCCGGCACAGTCGTCATCCATGGCCATGCGGGCGACGTGATCGGTTACGGGATGAGGGGTGGTAAGATCTTCATCCAGGGTGATGTCGGCTATCGTGTCGGAATACATATGAAGGCCTACCTGAATAACGTGCCATATATAGTGATCGGTGGAACCGCGTGCAACTTCTTCGGCGAATACATGGCGGGTGGCGTCATGGTGCTGCTGGGATTGAATACGACCGACGGATGTCCTATGGCGGGCGATTACGTGGGATCAGGTATGCACGGCGGCGTCGTGTACATCCGCGGTGATGTGGAGGACCGCTACCTGGCCAGGGACGTCAGAAAGACGGAGCTGGACGATGCGGACAGGGCCCGGCTGGAACCGCTGGTCAAGGAGTACTGCCAACACTTCGGCTACGACTACAAGACGGCCATGGACAGCAAAAAGTTCATCAAGCTCGTGCCGAGGTCCAGCAGGCCGTACGGTAACCTGTATACCTCTTAAATTAAAACCCATTGATAGTATTGCTAGGGATAATAACCAAAAGAACATTCCTCTGATGACGCCAAGCTTGGAAATATCCCTGCTTCCAACCGAAACCAAAAGATATCGCCTGAAATAGTTAGATGTTTATCGGCATGGTTACTACATAGCCGTATACTATGATGGGTAAATTCCTGCAAAGGCAGCCCAGAACCAGCCCGATTCAGGGATACTAGACGGCTCTATTTGTATAATCTCCAATATATCTATCTCTTCCTCGCCGGAACTCTAGGCCTGGCGACCGGGCTTATCTCCGAACTGAAATATGTGACACCTTGGAAGTTGCCCGAGATTGCGCTCGCGATAAGCATCAGGAGCGCAATTACAGCAGGATATGCTATTGCCCATCGCCTTTAACCGCCATATGGATCATGATCTTCATTGGCGGGGCCCTATGGAAAATAGAGAAACTGGAGATCTAACCATGGCCCGGGCCGTGTCCCAGCCCGATCTTCTTAGTGTCATCAGGGGAAGTTGTTCTCGTCAAAGGTTTTGACCTCCATCTTCCCCCGGTCGATCTTTACATACGTATTCTGGTGGTTGGAGTTTTTGAACTCGTTGAACCAAGAACCAGAGTTGGCCACCATACCGTCTTCGCACATAAACGGATCGTGGGTGTGACCGAAGACCAGCTTTTCTCCCGGGTGCATGCCCAGCAGCAGGTACTTGCCCTTCGATTTTGCCAGGGCCTCGATGCGGTTCACTTCTTCCCTAATCTGGGGGCCGCTTTTGATCACTTTCACCTTCCACCACGCGCCCTTACGGTTCTCATACCAGTTCCACAAGTTACTGGCATATTCGCCCAGCACATCCTCCGAGAAACACATTCGATCGCAAAAACTCTCATAGTTTTCGATGCTGACCGGCTCGAGGTTGGCCAGGACTTCCAGTTCGTAGCCATGAATAAAATAGAACCGGCTATCCCCGTCAGTCAGTCGCAGCGACTTGGATACCGGGAAATGGAAATAGTCGCTCGCATAGCGTTTGCTCAGCCGCAGGATATAGTAGTCGTGGTTTCCTACTATATAGTGAACCTTTCCGGGTTTCATGCGGCCGATCTTTTCCAACACGTCGGAGTTTTCCACAATCACGCTGGCATTGTTGCGGCGCCAGAAGTCGAGTATATCCCCCAGCAGAACCAGCCGATCCACCGCCGGAGAGTCGCAAAGATCAAGAAAATGCATGAACTCCTGCTTGTTGCTGTTCTGGCTGCCCAAGTGCACATCTGAGGCGACGATGATCATGAGTGAGAACTCCCCCCGGAAGGCCTACTATCACCTATACGAGCATCAATCTCGTGACGATCCCCACGATTAAAACCGTGGACTTTTATGGTCTTACATCAGCACATTGCCGCCCAACGCGACTATTGCTGGTTTCACCATCTATGTTCAACGTTTTACGCTGCGGGCTTCCAGCTCGCTGCAACCTGCAATCGTTGAGTTCGAATGGCAAGTCCAACCGGCGTATATAGCACATTCAGCTGGCATGACAAAGGTTAGACGACAATGGTATGGAGTTTAAAGTTAAATAATTTACGAGATTCAAGGGTAGATTCCACCATAGTTTTACCCGTGGGATTTTCCCACCCATAGCCCCAAGATCGTAATAACTTTTTGTATGACCGATTGAACGCTGATCGCTAACCGGATTCCAAGGCAGAGCAACAGTAAAATAGGATTAATAAGATACATGCATCCAGTCAGAGATCGCTGGAGTTCCAGCCAGATCGTCAGGTAAGTAAGCCTGTGAATAAACGGGTGAACTAACTAACGTATCCGCTGCCGGCGCCGAACTTTATATCAGTGAAAATTTATCCAAGGATTGAAGATGCTGAGGATCAGGAGCGTTGTTTTTGGGCGATATCGGCCGGTGCCCCCTGAGCGATGAAGGCGACGGACGGAAGAGCGGCGAGTGACTATACCATGAGCATTTCTATAGTAAATGATGTACACATCGAGATCAGGAGGCTGGCTGTAGCCGGCAGCGATGTTGCTATCTGGGATAGTAGGATAAAGCGCCTGGCGCTCGACATTAGAAAAACAGGGGAGACCATACCAGTATTTGTCCAGTTGGCCGACTCGATCGAACCGCTAGTGAATTCTGGAGCTGACGGCGATATGGCGGGTAAGCTCCTGAAAGCCGCCACACTAACCAACGCATCACTATATACTCAGGGTGTCGTCGGAGTTGAAGGCGAACTAACCATCCCAAATAACTCCGACCTTGTTCTTCCCACAGCTGCATCATACCAGACCATCTCACTGGTGAAAGAGATGATGGGAGAGCGTGGGGGTCGGTTGCAGGATCTTTTCGAGAATGCGTTGTTGATGATGGAAAAGGATCATACGGGCCTGCCTGTGGACCGGGAGATGAACAAAAATTCCTGGAAAAATGCCTGCCCCACGGCTCGATACATCCGGCCATCTATTTTAACGCGGCCTGCCTGTACGTGGAGATGAACGAATATGATAAGGCGCTGGAATATATCAGCCTGGCGAAAAAACATAACTATAATGGCTATGACAATATGCTAGAGCAAATTCAGACGGCCCCTATGTTCGCAGATTTCCGGAAGGATGAGCGCGTCATGAAAATAATCGAGGTATGACCGGACCAGGATGAACGAACGTCATGTACTATAACGAAAAAATAAGCCAGATGGTAAAATCTCATCCACATTTCTATTACATCGGGGGGATGTTCCTGGCGACCCGCGTTATCCTACTGATCACGGGATATCTTTCCCATGTGCTGAATCATGGGCGGAACTTCGCCTCGGTATCGGACCTTATGGGCATATGGAATGTCTGGGACACATACTGGTATCTCGGCATCGCACAGTCAGGCTACACGACAGCGACCAACAGCGCGGGCATGGCCAACTACGCGTTCTTTCCGTTGTATCCGACGCTGATACGCCTGGTTTCTCTGGCAACTGGCAACTATCTTCTTTCCGGACTGATCGTCTCCAACGTTTGCCTGCTGATCGCCTGCATCTATCTGTATAAGTATGTTGCCTACGATACGGATGAGACGACAGCTATGCGGTCTGTAAAATACCTGTTCCTGTTCCCCACCGCTTTTATATTCTCTGCGGCGCTCACCGAGTCTCTGTTCCTGGCGCTGTCCATTATATGTCTCTACTACACGAAAAAGGGCAACTGGCAGGTTGCGGGCATTATCGGATTCTTCGTGGCGCTTTCCCGACCCCCCGGAGCCATCATCGCGATACCGATGGTCTATGAATACCTGAAACGGTATGGAATCCGGGTCCCCCGTCCTGACTTCCTGCTACTGCTGCTGCCCCCGATAGGCCTGTCCGTATATGCGGCCTATAATTTTTACCTGACTGGAGACCCGCTCGCCTTCATGCATATTCAGGCGACATGGGGCGGCCGGCTGACCCTACCCCCGATCGAGATATGGAGGCGTTTAACCATAGAAAGCGGATGGGTGATCTTCGGAACCATATACACGATTATGGCACTGGCGCTCATGGTCATTTGCATCCGAAAGGTGGACTTCGCATCCTGGATGTTCGGGGTTCTGCTTATTCTGGTCCCCTTGTTTACCCCATCTTCCAGCTATAGCATGATCCGCTACGTTGCCGTGGTCTTTCCCCTTTTCATCATCCTGGGGAAACTGTGCAAAGATCGCAGGGTTGATGCGGTCCTTATGATCGTTCTGGGAGTGACTCAGATTATATTTATGGCCATGTGGACCACCTGGAGCCATTTGATAATATAAATTCCCGCTTTAAAGTAATTTAAATTTGTAATGTGTGCTAAATCCTGCCCAGACCTGCATTGTGTCAAAGGATAAAATCGCTAATCTATTAACATCCGGCGCTAGTAACATGTATACTGAGGAGGGTAGATATGGATATGCAGAGAACTCTTTGTCTTGCCATGGCGATCGTAGTGGCATCGGTTGGTTTTATTGCGCCTGCAGGAGCATTGATCGGTGCCGGAGTCGACCTTAACAAGCACCTCGGGCACACGGTCAACTTTAACCTCGACCCGATAGCACAAGTGCCCGGCGTGGCCTATGGGCTCGATGATATGAACATCGGCGTGACGTGGGGCGTGAACTACGACCTGGATGCCCTCGCGGGATATCCGTACTGCGGTATGGGCGCCGTTGGCTCGACCACCGCGGGAAACGTGGGGTACACACTGGGACTCAGCATGGACGAGACCAAAGGGGCGGGCTTTGACGGCTCGGCATTCGGCCTACCGTTGACCGAAGGTACTCTGAGCAAGACGAAGTACAACAACGTCATCGCCGCAAATCAGGATCTCCAGAGCGCACAGGCTGCTTTGGTATTCTGATTTTTTTAAGCTTGATTAGACTGAACGAACGGTCAATAAATTCATATCGGCGGACCCCCGCATAGGATGGATAATGGAGGTCGTCGGCGGTCAAGATCATGCACGTCAGCCCTAAGGATGTACTGAACCGGCTCAGGTGGAAGGCGGGGGAGAGTCTCGCTGATGCCACAGTCTATTACGTCAGCCGGGGCGGTCCCGGAGATTCGGCCTCGGTCAATGGAGCTGAGATTAAAACTATCGAGCCCTTCGGCTTTGAGTTGGAGTCCGGATCGTACATCCCGTACCACCGTGTATACCGCATCGATTATCGCGGAGGGACCATCTTTGATAAGGCTTGGTACCAGCATGCGTTGCGGCACTAATTATCAACATGTTTTTCATATCCGCTTATAGACGTCGTACAGCTCTACACCATGGAATATCGACTGGTATACCAGCGTATAGTTTGATTGGTTGACGCTGCTGTTACTGCCAGTATTGGTTCCGACTATAATGTAGTCCGTTGTCAGGTTTCCGATGTTGATCTGTCCGCCGCCGGGGGCTCCATCCATGTCACTTGTGCTGTTGCCACCGAAGCCACCCATGCCGCTCCCTGGATTCGGCGGGGTTGATGAGCCGGTGCTCTGGTTCCCCTGGAATGGTTGTCTGCTATCTCCCGGGTTAAAGCTTCCGGGATCTTGCGACGGTATCTGGCCAGGGTTCATATTCCCAGTTGTAGGCGCTCCCAAGAGGCTCCCCGAGGCATTTCCTATGTATGCCGGCATAGCGCCCGTTGTCAGGTTACCGTCGAA
Organism: Methanocella sp.; assembly: GCA_035319305.1. Taxonomy (GTDB): domain Archaea; phylum Halobacteriota; class Methanocellia; order Methanocellales; family Methanocellaceae; genus Methanocella_A. The sequence continues at coordinate 333 of DATHCY010000241.1, read as the reverse complement.
CTCGGGCCCGGTACCTGCAGGGCCTCCTCCCATGCCCATTACATTAGTGTATGTATTATTTTTGGCGTACATGCTCACGTAGTCGTCCGTATTCATAATCATGCTGGCGACGATCGATACCGTGGCGTTGCTCGTATGTGTCTCCAAGTATTCCACTGGCGTGTGGACGCCCTCTCCCCACCAGGATAGGATGAACAGCTTATGGTCGTATATGTTCTGGTACCCGCCTGCCAGCGAGTTGTAGTAGTCGAGGTACAGAGGCTGTGCGTACGCGCAGGTCAGCAGCAGCGATACGACCACTGATAGGCCCAGGATCGCTGAAACCGCCGACGA
>DATHCY010000240.1:0-13382 GCA_035319305.1 Methanocella sp. | reverse complement strand
GATGGTCACATCCAGCGCGGTCGTCGGTTCGTCCGCTATGAGCAATGATGGCCTGCACGACAATGCCATGGCTATCATGGCCCGCTGGAGCATGCCGCCGGATAGCTCATGCGGGTAGCTATCAGCAACCCTTTCGGGGGCGGGAATGCCGGTGAACTTGAGCATCTCGATGGCTTTTGTCATTGCTTCCTTCTTCTTCAGCTTCTGATGTAGTATAATCACCTCTGCGATCTGGTCGCCGATAGTAAATACCGGGTTGAAGGAAGTCATCGGCTCCTGGAAGACGATCGAGATCTTATTGCCCCTGATCTCCTGCATCTCCTTATTCGATAGCTTCAGAAGATCCCTGCCGCCGAATCTAATGCTGCCTCCGTCGATCCTGCCGGGAGGCCACTGGATCAGCCGAATGATAGAAAGCGCGGTGACCGATTTTCCGCTGCCAGTCTCTCCGACCAGACCCAGTGTCTCGCCCTTGTAAATATCCAGGTTGATACCGTCCAGGGCTTTTACCACGCCTGCGTACGTGTAGAAGTTGGTCTTCAGATCTTTGATGCTGATTAAAATCTCTGACATTTTTACTACCTCCTCATCTTGGGATCCATGACATCACGCAGGCCGTCGCCGAACAGGTTGAATCCCAGGCACACGATCAGTATTGCCAGACCGGTAAACGTGACGATCCATGGGTAATGCATCATGAACCTAGATCCATCAGAGATCATCCGCCCCCATTCCGCGTCTCCTGGCTGGGCGCCAAACCCGATAAAGCTCAGGCCGGCTGCTGTCAGGATCACATTTCCCAGGTCCATGGTCGCCTGGACTATGATCGGCGAAAGGCTGTTTGGCAGCAGGTGCTTGCGGATGATGTGTATATCGCTGCCTCCGATCGCCCTGGCTGCCTCGATATATTTGCTCTCCCGGATCGTAAGGGCCTGGCCGCGGATGATACGGGCATAGGTAGACCACCAGGTGATCGTTAGCGCCAGCATCACGTTCTCAATACTACGGCCCAGCGCCGCACAGATGACCATTGCGAGCACCAGTTGGGGAAACGCGAGGAAGATGTCGGTCACCCTCATCATGATCTCATCTATCAAGCCGCCAAAGTAGCCCGATATGCCGCCAATGATCGAGCCCAGTATCACAGCGCTGCAGACGACGATCAACCCTATCTCCAACGATACCTGGCTTCCCCAGATGATCCTGCTGAACATGTCACCGCCGTTATCATCCGTTCCTAATAGATGCTGTGCTGAAGGCGCCTTCTTTGGATTGGCAAAGTCGAACTGTTTGGCGCCGTAAGGGGCGATAAACGGGGCCAAGATCGCCATAAGGATGAATAGTATTACAATTAGCGCGCCTAGTACGGCCAGCGGGCTTTTCATAAACAGCTTGACGGAGTACCTAACATCTTTGATCCTGGAGTCGTTTCTCTCCATCCACGAGCCGATCACTCCCTTGGCGCCCGGCTTATCCACTACGGTTTTTTCGGATACCGCCATTCCTATCACCCGTACTTGATCCTCGGATCAAGGTATGCATACATTATATCTACTACCAAGTTGGTGACCACGTATACAATGACGATGATCATCGTGAAACCCATCAGTGCTGGGTAGTCCAGCGCCCTGATAGCTTCGGTCGAATAACGGCCGACGCCCGGCCAGTAGAATATTGTCTCTGTCAGCACGGCGCCCGAGAGCAGGCTGCCGAACAGCAGGCCTATAATGGTAGTCGTCGGGATCAGGGCGTTCCGGAGCGCGTGCTTGAAGATGACGACCCTCTCCGAGAGCCCTTTCGATCTCGCCGTCCTAATGAAATCCTGGGTCATCGCCTCGAGCATGCTAGATCGTGTCATTCTCGCAATGACTGCCAGCTGGATGAAAGCTAAGCAGAACGATGGCATGATTAGGTGGAGTATGACCTGCACGAACAGATCGAAGTTCCCGGCCAGCAGGCTATCGATCGAATATATCCCCGTGGAGTGAATAATGACGAACGGCAGGTTAAACGTCGGCGGAACAATCCCAGTGGGCAGTCGGCCGCCCAGCGGCAGAATTTTGAACTGAGCATAAAACACGTACTGGAGGATCAGTGCAAACCAAAATACAGGTATAGAAATGCCTGCAAGGCTGAAGATCCTGATAACATGGTCCGGTATCTTATCCTTTTTAATTGCTGACAGAACTCCCATTGGAATGCCCACAACAATACATATAAGCATGGAAAATAGCGTCAGTTCAATGGTGGCGGGCAGATAATCCCACAGTGCATCTGCCACCGGTCGACTGCCCTCCGATGTCGACAGCCCCAGATCAAAATGAGATAAATCACTGAGGTATGTGATATACTGGATAACCACCGGCTGGTCCAGATGATGCTGTTTGATCACCTGCTCTCTCTCATCGTGAGTGAACTTTTGCTTCAACCAGGGAGAGGCAGGATCATAATTAGGAATATTATGCGTTAGCATGAACGTTATGAATGATATGCCGATCAACACTGGTATGAGCAGCAAGAGTCTACGCAGTATATAGTCTCTTAGCTTCATATTTATCACGTTTTACCATTTTATTTTGCCCACATTGTACCCTCTTGTTATCCAAATAAAAAATGGTTAAGGGCTGTATTGCTAACCTACAGCCCTTGTCTTCCCCTTTCACTTGTACACTGTCGAGAACAGGACGCCTTCTCCGCCGGTCATCGTGTTCCAGTATACGCCATTCAAGCCCTTCTTATAAACTAGGAATTCGCTGGGCTGATACACGTACGAGTACGGGTAGTCGGAGAACGAGTCTGCCTGTATCTGCTTGTACAGGTCCCCCCGCTTGGCCGGGTCCTTCTCGGTCAGCGTCTGGTTGTACAGCGCGAAGACCGAGTCGTTCTTATAGGCGATCTGCTGGGTGTAGTAGCCGTTCGGGGCTAGGTAGCAGGAGACGAAGTTGTCAGTGCTCGGGTAGTCCGCGCCCCACGCGACTATATAGCACGGCAGCTGGCTCTGGTCCATAGCCTTAGTGTACTCCGGCCAGGCCATATCCTGCACGTTCACCGTTATGCCAAGGTCGTAGCTCTCGATCTGGGACTTCATCATCTGAGCCAGCGTCTTGCGGTTATCATTGCCAGTGTTATATGTAATGGTAATCGTGGTCGCGTTGCTCTTGCTGAATCCGGCGTCCTGGAGCAGCTTCTTGGCATGATCCGGGTCGAACGGTACTAGCTTGGCGTTCGTATCATAACCCAGCAATCCCTGCGGGATCGGCCCGCCGATGCGCTGGCCGAGGCCGTTGAGCTGGGAGTTAATATACGTATTGTAGTCGATGGACTCCGAGAAGGCTTCCCTCACCCTCTGGTCGTTGAACGGCCAGTACCTCTGGTCATAGCAGGTTGTCAGCACGTACAGACGTCCGTACTTGCTCTCGACCACGAGGTTGGTGTCATTCATCACATCGGGAGCGTTCTTCTGGTCTACGTTGACAATGTCCGCATCGCCGTTCTGGATGGCGAGCAGCCTGGTGTTCCAGTCGTCGACTTCCTTGATGTATGCCATGCTAGGCAGAGCCTTGGTGCCCCAGTAGTTATCGTTCCTCTTCAGGGCCACTTCCTGCTTGTGGTTCCAGTGGTCTAGGATGAACGGGCCGGTGCCATCCTCGTGCTCAGTCAGGTACGCTGTGCCGGTCTGTCCGGTCGCGTTATAGCCGCCATGGGCCTGATCGAAGTTCGGGTTGATGATCGAGCATGCGCAGAATGTCAGCATCTTGATAAAGTCCGGGTTAGGCTTCTCCAATGTAATCTGTACTGCGGTGTCATTGAGAACCGTTACGCCACCGGCTTTGAGGTAAGCATCAACGTCGGCCTGGGTGTGGTTCGAATTCGAATAGTCTGTGTAACCCTTGACTGTACCGAGGAAGTTGCTTGATGCCTGGCCGTTGTTTACAAGGAGCAGCCGGTCCAGCGAGTACTTGACCGCTGTGGCGTTCATCGGGTCTCCGCTGTGGAACTTGATGTTCGGTCGCAGCGTGATCGTGTAAACAAGGTTATCGGGAGATGCGTTGTACCCGGTCGCCAGCACCGGAATAGGCGTGTTTATGTCGCTGCCGTTGAAGTAAAATAAGGTCTCATAAACATTCTGAATGACTTCTTGGCTCGCGCTATCATAACTATCGCTGGATGCAGGGTCAAGGGACGCCGCTTCACCATATGCCATCTCTACGACTGAGAAGTTCCCAGGGGCTCCCATAGTCGTTGAACCGGTATCATTAGTAGTTTTATTATTTGTATTATTAGACGAAGTATTCGATGAAGTAGTGCAGCCAGATATGATCAGAGTCAAAGCAATGGCCATAACAAGCAGCACTGTCGCCACCTTACTCCCAAATCGTTTATCCATAAATTTCACCTCTCATTACTAAAATGTTCGGATGCCCTTACTGAGCACTCGATATTTAACCTACCATATCTTATTTCATCTTACTTATCACTGTCGGTTTTATCGCTTAATTTTATATATATAAGTGTTAGAAATCATAAAAAAACACAATTTTTAATAATTTTTTGAAAAATTAACGAACACAAGCCCAAAAAAAGCAAGCAAAAGCTTTAATGCACAGGGGAATATTGTATTGTCCGGAGAGTCGAATGTACCATCTCGAATGTATCAACTGCGGGACAAAATACCGGCAAGATGAAATCATCTACACCTGTAAAAAATGCGACGGCCTGCTAGACGTCATTTACGATTATTCAAAAATAAAGATCACCAGAGAGAACCTCGTCGGCCCGCTATCCGTGTGGAAGTACAAGGCTCTTCTACCCATCTCCAGAGAACCAGTCACGCTCAAAGAGGGTGGCACGCCGATCTACCACATCAAATCCATTGGAAAAGAGATCGGCATGAAAGACGTGCACGTCAAGCATGAAGGCATGAACCCGAGCGGCTCATTCAAAGACCGGGGTATGACCGTCGGCGTCAGCAAGGCACTCGAGCTAGGCATGAAGAGCGTGGCATGCGCCTCAACCGGCAACACCTCAGCATCGCTAGCAGTTTACGGCGCCAAAGCCGGAATCCCGGTTATCGTACTACTGCCGCAGGGCAAGGTAGCGCTAGGCAAAGTAGCCCAAGCACTCATCCACGGCGCCAAAGTGATCAGCATCCGAGGCAACTTCGACGATGCACTACGACTAGTCAGAGAGATATGCATCGAGAACAACATTTACCTACTCAATTCGATCAACCCATACAGGCTAGAGGGCCAGAAGACCATTGGCTTCGAAATCGCCGACTACTTCGGCTGGAAGGTCCCCGACCGGATCATCCTACCAGTGGGCAACGCGGGCAACATCACAGCCATCTACAAAGGCCTCAACGAACTCAAAAAACTCGGGATCATCGACCGCATCCCCATGATGACCGGAATCCAAGCGGAAGGCAGCGCCCCAATCGTTAAAGCAATCAAATCTGGCGCGAAAAATATCACACCAGAACCAAACCCCGAAACCGTAGCAACCGCAATCCGCATCGGCGATCCAGTCAACGCTATCAAGGCACTTAACGCCATCCGAAACACAGGCGGCGCCGCCGAAACCGTCACCGACGACGAGATCCTAACAGCCCAGAAGCTACTGGCAATGAAAGAAGGTATCGGCGTAGAACCAGCCTCCGCCGCTTCAGTGGCAGGACTTATCAAACTACGGAAGCAAGGAATCATCGACAAAGACGAGCGAATCGTCTGCGTGACCACCGGACACCTACTCAAAGACCCGGAAACCGTAATTCGATGCTGCGACAAGCCCGTAGAGGTCGACGCAACTAAAGAAGCGATCAAGAAAATTATCGGCTAAGACAAAAGCCACACCCACTATAGAAGCAATACTTACTATAGAAGCCATACAAACCCCCCATCACACTCTTTTTCCCTCCGATCATTCATGCGACCCCGGCGACGATCGCTACGCTGTACGCCCTTAGAGCTTATTCGTGTTTTACTAGCTGTATCTCGGCGTCTTAACGCTTTAAACGATGTCCTCAGTAGTCCGTGGTTTAACCGCTAACCCCCTTAACGTATTCGAATCTTCGTGCCGCTAAAAAATGTTTGTGTTACACTACGAGAACCCTTATCAAGGGCGAGGATTACACGACCACCCACCCGCAAGTATAGCGCGGTGTTCGTTCCTAGAACCCGAAATTGACCCCGAACACCCCGGCAATGTAGTAAATACCCATAATTATCAGGATAACGCCCGCAATGCGACGGATGACTTGGGTGTGGTGGGAAAGCGATCGTACTGTGCCAGACAGCAGGTTTGACGAGTACGCGATGACCAGCATAGGCACGCCCAGTCCCATCGAGTATGCCAGCAGCAGCACGGCGCCATACCACATGGTCCCCTGCTGCGCAACGATAAGCAGGATGGACGCCAAGATCGGGCCGATGCACGGGATCCAGACGACCCCCAGGCTAACTCCCAGGGTAATACCCCCGACAACTCCACCCTCATCAGAGCCCGGCAGATGAGTCCTTGCCAAGGGAAACCGCTGCCAGACGCCCAAAAGAAAGTGCTCCACCGTCTGGGATAACATATAGAGTCCCATAACCAGGATCATAGCACCCGATATGATCTTGATTAAGTCCATATAAGAAAACAGTATTGATCCGAGCATGGCTGATGCTATACCCATAACCGTAAAGGATATGGTCAGCCCTAAAACAATGGCCAGCGGGGTGATCTTGCTCTTCTCCGTGGAGTACGCCATGACTCCGGGGAGCAGAGGCAGAACACATGGCGACAGGATGCTCGCCACTCCCGCCAGCGCTGCCGTACCAATTAATACTGTCTCCACTTATTGCCCTCTCATCCGTAGTGCCGCATCTATCGCCGTTTTCAAGTCGTTGCTTTGAGTAAGCCCTATAAACCTAGATCCTGCAATGCTATCTGACGTGGCACCGTCTTTACCCACATAGGTATACTTATCACCTGACTTTTTAACGATGACGTCCATCTGGGGAACACCACGAACCTGAAACATGTTCGCCAAGTCCCGACTTTGAGCTACATCCACAGGTATCATTGTAACCTTACCCCCGTAGTCTTTTATTAGCGCTTCAGAGATCGGCTTTTGCTGCTTGCAATAGGTGCATTCTTGCGACTCGAACTCAACCAACACCGGACCGGAAGCCAGCGCGCTATCGACGTCCGCCATGGTGACTTTGCCGGGCGTCCCGGCAGTCATTGATACGGGCGGGTTCATCATTGGTGCCGCGTTTTGAGCAACCACGATCCCGCAGGCAAACATAGCGACCACGATGGCTAATACGGCCAGCACGGATATTACACGAATTGCTGTCATCAACTCGAAGTCGACGGATAATTTATAATCTTTTTGTCCATGAAACCGTGATTATGCCTTCAAATTCTAAAATCCATGGTGGAATTTGCTAAAAGGCATACCGTGCCCTTATCCAGTGTAGTGCCGGCGATACAATTCATCGAAAAATCCAGTCTACCGATCGGTGCCAGAACGCCTGTAGCCGGCAAATGCAATTGATAGATTCTAGGCCGATACAATAGCAAATGTAGTATATCCAACAATATACACGGCAAACACCTTGTATTGCTGCCTATTTTCATATTTATAATCGATTATTATGCTCATTTTCATAGAAAGTTGATAAATAGAAAGAGCCAAAATATCTCCGAATGATTTGGAGTTGGGTAGCAGGATGAAACGTTTCCTGATCGTGTATGATACGAAAGGCGGAACCACCTGGGAGGTCGTCAGATGGATCAAAGAGGGCGCGCAATCCCAAGACGCATCCGTGGACGTGAAGAGCGTCGAAGACGTGGAATCCCTAGACTACGACCTGATCGTGACCGGATCTCCCATCTACGGGGAGCAGCCCCTGGACAGTATCCTAACCTTCCTGAGGAGACCAGAACTGAAGAATCACAACGTGGCACTATTCGTAGTATGCTTCGCCGGCGTGTTCGGGATGCGGAACTTTATGGTGCGCCGATACCTCGACGAACTGCGCAGCATATGCGAAGGTCGAGTCGTATCCGAAACCTCGTTCGACGCTACCACCGGACCCTGGAGCAAGCTCAACAAAGAAATCTGCATCGACTATGGCAGAGAGATCGCAGGCGCCCCACTCAGACATCCAAAAGTAGTCGGAACCGCCTAAAACTTTTGTACGACATATAACACTTACGACATATGACACATATATATGTCATATATATGTGTGTAATATATATGTGTGTGTCATATATACTAGAGTGCAGTGGTATCAGAGGTACTCTTTACCGTTCATATAGGGCTGGAGCACCGATGGTATTGCGACGGACCCGTCTTTCTGCTGGTAGTTCTCGAGGATGGCCCTCATAGCCCTGGACGTGGCGATGGCGGTCGAGTTCAGCGTGTGCAGGAAACGCTTGGTTTCAAAGTCCACAGGATCCCGGACCTTAATGTTCAGCCTCACCGCCTGATACGAGGTACAGTTGGAACATGAGACGACTTCCCTGTAGGCGTTCTCCCTGGGCATCCAGGCCTCGATATCGTACTTCTTGGCCGCCACGGTGCCAATGTCACCAGTACATATGTTCACAACCCGATAAGGCAAGCCAAGCTGTTTGAAAACATCCTCCGCGTTTGAGAGCAGTTCTTCGTGGATGGCCCGTGACTCCTCCGGTCGGCAGAAGACAAACTGCTCGATCTTATGGAACTGATGCACCCGGAACAGCCCTTTGGTGTCCAGGCCATGGGCGCCGATTTCCCTCCTGAAGCACGGCGATATGCCCGCCAGCCGCAGCGGCAGATCCTTCTCCTCGAAGATCTCGCCCTGGTACATGGCGGCGATCGGGTGCTCACTCGTAGCTATAAGGTACATCTCTTCCCCATCGATCTTGTACATGACCTTCTCAAAGTCCCCCAAGTCCGTGACTCCCTCGTACGACTTCCGGTTCATCATGTACGGCGGCACGACCGGGATAAAGTCCTTCCGAACCATAAGGTCCATGGCAAAGCGCTGCAAAGCCATATCCAGCAGCGCCAGGTTTCCCTTAAGGAAATTGAACCCGGCCCCAGAGACCTTGGCTGCGCGTTCGAAGTCAGCCCAGCCCTTCTCCACCGCCAGCTGCCCATGGCTCATCAGCTCGAACGACGGCCGTTCCGGCTCGCCCCAGCGTCTGATCTCCACGTTTTCCGTATCGTCCTTACCGACAGGGACGGACTCATCCAGGATGTTAGGCAGGCGCATCAGGTAATAGTGGACCTTCTCCCTGCACTCCTCAAGCTCCGCCTCAGTATCCTTGATCCGCTGCGGCAGACCCTTAGCCTCCTCCATCAGCGCGGTCGCATCCTTGCCCGCCTTCTTCGCGCTGTTGATCTCCCTTGATATGCTATTCCTCCGCTGCCGCAGCTCATCAGTCTGCACCTGGAGCGCCCTAGCTCTTGCATCCTTCGCCAGCAGGTCGTCCACCCAGGCGAGCTTTTCGGGGTCGTTACGCTTCCGGAGGTCCGCCCTAACCACATCCGGGCTTTCCCTCACGAACCTGATGTCCAGCATTAAAAATTCCTTCCAGTAATCATCAATGCCAGTCAAGACATATGGCTTTTACGATTTCCAAGCCTGCACAGTCTCCGCTTTTTGTCCGACCGAAAAAAAATTAGCGGTTCCGCCCAGTCAGCCGATTGAGAGCCTTTCTTGCCACCGGCAAATGGACCCGGACCGCATTCTCCGGACATAACTCCTGGCAACAGTAACACCTAATACAGACCTTATAGTCGATCGCCGGCACACGGCCCTTCACAAAAGTCATCGCCCTGGGGGGACAGTCCCGAGCGCAGACACCACACTTTTTACACTTCTGCGGGTCGATCTTCGGCTTGCTGGCAATCATGCTGGTCGCTAGATTCAGGACAACGGCGGGCACCCGGGACATATCCATGGTTTCGGCTTTCTTGAAATCCCTGACCATAACGGACGCAAGGTCGGGGCCGAAGAGCTCAATTTCCCCCATATTTTTCGGGCCGACGCCCCGCTCCGACGCCCCCGCCACCGTCGGGATGGTGAGCGGCTCCATACCAACAGCCGACGTGGCCACAAAATCAAGCGCAGTACAACTCTTGCTAGCCATAACGAGCCCGATCTGTTTCGGGTTTCCCGCAGAAGGTCCGCGGCCTTCCATTCCAACCACCGCATCCATGATCGTCAGATCAGGCCGACGCATCTCGTGCAAATCCAACAGCAGCTCCGCAAACAACTTCGGATCCTTCCCCGTATGCAGATGATTCTCACTTTTCATTATACCCGGTATATACCCATACAGCAGCTTGACAGCACCAGTATAATAGGTAAGCTGATGGGTCTTAAGCTTGGGCAGCCCAATGACCACATCAGCATCCTTGACAGCCTTCGCTATCGTAAATTTTTTGTAGATCCTCGCCGCGTCAGACGTGACATCTACCACCGGCTCCTCAAAACTCACGATCTCGCAGCCAGTCTCGTCAGCGACCGCCTGCATCCCGGTCGTCTTCATCAAAGATTTTACCGCGCTCGACGTGTTCCGGCCGCCCGGCGAATCACCTATAACCGGTACACCACCCTGCTCCTGCACCAAGCGCACCACAGCCTTCACAACCGAGGGATGAGTGGTCGTCGCCTCCTCAGGCTTTTTCGCGCTTAAAAGGTTAGGCTTCACCAGCACCCGACTACCATTTTTTACAACACTCTGCATACCACCCAGCGGCTTGAGACACTCCTCAATAGCCGCACGGACCTTTTCATCATCGTACTCCTCACACCGGACTACTGATACCTCATAATTCATAATACTCTAATAAATAGAAGCAACGATAGGGTAATATGCTTTTTTATTCTACTTCTTCGCCTTTTTCTTCGGCTCCAACCCATAGACATTGATCATCTGAATAAGCTCGGTAAACGCTTTAACCTCAAAATCGAGAACGTCCTTCTTCTTCATCCCGATAGTCATCTCCCCATCCGCAGTAAGGCGATCCGGCCCCCGCCGCACAAACCGCTCGACGCCATCCGCCGACAGGATCCCCTCCGCCTCCTGATCCCAGACGAACGATCTACCAGGCATAAGCACCGTATCCTTCACCCGGCTGAGATCAATCCCCTTCAGGTCCTCGATAGTAATAAGGCATGCGATATCCTTTTTCACCGGTACCACATTGACCGTACCCCCAAGCCGAGCGAAGATATCGGCGAGCGCCGGTCCGGCCGCTTTACCCGTGATGATCGTGGCCTCCTTAGTGATCGCCGGAAGCTCCCTCAGCAGCTTCGGCCGACTCCGGATGGCGAATGGAGAGCCAATCTTCGGATCGCCCAACGGCGTCCCTGTCACCCTAAATTTATATCGCGAGGCAATATCATGGACGACGCCCTCAAACTCCTCAATCGAATGAGTCTTCGCACCTTTAATCACCGGCGCATTCTGCAGGATCAGCCCCTGCTCCTCCGAATTGGCAAAACGCATCAGAATGACACCCTTCACACCCCAATTCTGCAACAGATCGCAAGTTTTAATCAGATCTTTCCCATCGTTCACCCCCGGGATCAACACCGAAGCGGCATACACATCGCACTTCTTACAAAACCTCCGCAGCGCTTCAAGGGATTCCCCCGGATGCCTATCATTCATATACTCCCTACGCTTTTCCGGATCCGCCGAAAAGACAGTAAAGGTAACCTCAGTCACACCATTATCAATGAAAAAGTCCGCATCTCCGGCGCCCTCAAAGCCCTTGCCACTAGTATAACCAAGATGAAGCGGGATACCAAACTGGCCCAAGAACTGCACCAGTTCCTTTAACTGCGGATAGCAACTCACATCCCCCCCGCCACTTATAGTGATCTTCTCCACACCCCCACAGCTAAACATAAGGGCCTGCTGCACCTCCGAGACCACCATCATCAGAGGCTTAAAGCCAGAGTACTGCTCTTTGACGCCCCGAGTGCAGTAATCACAGCCCTTCTGGAACGGCATACAATACTTACACCCGAACGCCGGGACATCTTTGACCAGCTTGAAATAGCAATATTTACAGAACCCCCGACAGTCCTTTCCAGGGCTGCCGCCCACATCCGCGAGAACCTCAACCATGCAACATCAGGTATGGCGGTTGAATGGTAAAACATTTTCCATAATAAAGTTATGGCGCCCAAACAAAGTCTACTGGGTTATATAATAGCTCGTGAAATCCAAAAACAAACTCTGCACACCATACCGAGGGAAAGGCATATTTCGGCTATTATACAACAAAACTTTCAAAGCGCTCACAGAACAGCTTAAAGAGCCCGAGATAGAAATGATCGCTCATGACTTCGAGCAAGGAACTTATCCAGCAATACATCAAGTCCTACGAAACAGGAAACCCGGAAAACATCAACGCTTTTTTACACCTCTCACACATGTACTATCCTCCAGGGGGAGGAAAACCATCGAACCTCGAGGGAAGGATCCGCAGCGAACAATTGTTCTTCAAGGCATTTTCGAATATACAAACAACCGTTGAAGACCAGATCGCGGAAAGCGATAAGGTCGCGAGCCGCATATCCATGCACTGCACCCACACCGGCGAATACCACGGAATTCCACCCACAAACAAACACATCATCATCACTTACACAGATATCACCATGATACAGGATAACAAAATAATAAAGGAGTGGGCCGAATTTGACATGCTAAATCTACTGAACCAATTACATTAGACCGCGAAACCCAAGTTTGCGATCGGTGCATTGCAGAACCCTAATATAACAAAAATCCTGTCTACACGCGGTTCTGCAACACACCCAGGAAAGACATCAAAGAGCAGAAATAAATCCGACTGAAAGCGTTTCTACGTCCGAACGAAATAGTTGATTGATTGATCCGCAGGCCCTATCTTTTTATCACGCGAATCGGCAACAAACTCGTTCAATCCGATAGTTTTACGATCAGGCCATAATACCTTTATAAACCCCTGTCCTTGTATCCACTAAACAATAAGCCGGTTTATTATAAAACCGACGTTCGGATACAGGTGAAACTGATGACAATCAAGAAATCGCTGGCACTTCTGCTGCCACTGGCGATCATCGTGGCAGGGATGGCCATCTCGGGCTGTACCTCCCACACGACAACTACTACTCAGACGACGACTACAGGATCTTCCGGCACGCAAAATATGACAGCAACCGTGCTTACGATCTCGGGTAACGTCGCCAACCCAATGCAGCTTTCGCTCTCGGACCTGGCATCATACCAGGTCAACCAGTCCGGCATGGGGGGCTTCCCCGGCGGCCGTAACGCTACAGGCAACGCATCGTTCCCTGGGGGAGGGGAGCGTAACATGACCTACGGCGGGCCCGGCG
>DATHCY010000239.1:0-24091 GCA_035319305.1 Methanocella sp. | reverse complement strand
ACAACATCAGTGTGATGCTGATAATCCTGGCCGCCCAGGGAGTCATCACCTACGCGATCTGCTCCGTAGTACTGGGTAGACCCGTAGCTGTACTGCCCTTCCTGGCCGGGCTCGGGCTGCTGGGTCTCGACGTCATATTCTACATTGTCATGGCCACCGCGCTTGGCACATTCTTCATGTCCCGTGGGGTCGCACTGGCAGTACCTATCGTATTTGGCCTAGTCGGCGGCGAGCTGATCTCTCTCTGGCCGGTGTTGGCACGCTATATACCCTGGGAGTTCGGCCACTTTGCCCAGGGGCTGGTGACCGGCGCACCGCTGTCGTCGGTCGACTTCATGCCCGTGGCCGCCACGGCCCTGTGGATACTGCTGTTCATCGGGGCGACCGTCTGGAGGTTCGAAAAGCTGGAGCTATGATCTGAAGAGAAGGACATACAAATCGTAAGGAGAATGATTTGATGACAAAGCTCGAAAATTCGACAAAAATCTGCAACCAGGGCAACGGTGACAGTAGGGGCGTAAAGATCATGCCCCCCACCTACTTTATCGTGCTGCTGGCGTTATCCATCGGCGCACACTTGGTATTCCCGGTAAAAATGATCATTTCCGCTCCATTCTCGTACGCGGGGATCTTATTCATCGCAGCCGGAATCGTACTGAACCTCTGGAGCAGCGCGCTATTCAGTCGGAAAAAGACGACTATATATCCCTTTGGGAGGCCGGGATCGCTCCTGGTGGCAGGGCCCTATCGCATCAGCCGCAACCCGATCTATCTGGGCATGTTCGCGGCGCTGCTCGGTGCTGCCATCTTGCTCGGCTCGCTGACGCCCTTCGTATTTCCAGTAGCATTCCTTGCCATCATCGGGACACGGTTTATTCCGGTCGAGGAGAGGAACTTGGAAGCGGAGTTCGGGGATGACTATCGCAATTATAGGCGGGTGGTGAGAAGATGGATCTAAATCCTGACCATTTTTTTCTTGCAACAGCTGGACCCTCGAATAACTATTTATATGAAACAATATGCTTATAAACTTATAATGAAGAAGCCGCAAGGATTTCCATGGGAAGACATGGGCCGGGAGATGGCCGAGGTCTTCAAGGCGCTAGGCGACCTAAACCGGATGAAGATCATCAAGATCCTAGCATCCAACCCCGACGAGAGCATCTGTGTGACCGAGCTGGCGGAGATGCTCGGCATCACCCAGTCGGCGACATCACAGCATATTAAGACCCTTAAAAACGTTGGAATCCTTGCGCCCCGTAGGATCGAAAACCGGACGTACTATGCGATCGATTCGGATGTGTTCAGGGACTATCAGGTCCAGATCAACGATATGTTTAAGAAGGCCTTCGTTAGGTGCACGTACAACGGGGATTGTCGCAATTGCCCTCAGAAAGGAAAATGTTAGCTGTTTATCAGGTTTCGGTCATGCTCGTGGCTACATCAACTTTTGGATTATGCCTTCCGGAACTGTACGACGAACCTGCTGCCCTGCCTCAAATCCCCCGCTACGCGGTTTTCGATCCATATACGGCCGCCGTGTTTTAGCACGATCAGTTTGACCATGGACAGTCCGATGCCTGCGCCTCTGGTGGTTTGGCCGATGCGCTCGAAGATGGCCTGCCGCCGGTCCTCTGGTATGCCCGGGCCACGATCTGCGATAGTGATGTTCCAGCAGTCTTGCCCGTCTGCTTTTGCATCTTTTACCTCGAGGTCGATCGCTTTTTCCGGGTGCTGATCATATTTGATGGCGTTTTCGAGGATGTGGCGAAATACTTCGTGTATATATTGATTGGCAACGATTTTGCAGTCGGCAGGGATGTTCGCGTTGATCTTGATCCCGGGACCTTTGTGGTTGCTTTTGATAAAGTCTATATCATCCCTCAATACTTTCGACAGGTCTGTCGGCGAGAGGTTTTGATCACCGGACTCCTGGACAGCCCTGACCTTGCGGACATTTTCAATAAGCTTGTTGCTTCCGACGACGCCGGAAAGCGATTTGGCTAGGTAGGAGCGTTCATCTTCGCTAAGGTTTTCGGAAAGCTCGAGCATTTCCAGGTACCCCATGGTAACCTGGTTGAAATTCCTGATGTCATGGCTCATAAGGTTGATAAAGAAATCCGTGTCCTTTGCCGACTTAAGGGCTTTCTCCAGTTCTTTGTGTCGCCCGGTGGAATCGGCTATGGTGATCGCTGCCCCGTAGATCCTGCCAGGCTCGGACAGCGGCGTCGCGGTCAGATCGAAATAAATGTCCTGGCCTGCCGCCGGATTATAGTCAATAATATGCACACTCTTTCCGTCAGATAGTGATTTGATGGCCGATCTAGTCAGCGGATGGTCCGTACCCAGCGCTTCGAGGGTCTTCAGCTCTTCGGGCGTAAAGCCCAGCCTGTCATCGATAAAGTCGGCCGCCGCACGGTTATACGAGATGATGTTCAGGCGTTCGTCTACCGCCAGGATGCCGACCGGAATCGTATCGACTATGTCAAGGCCGGTACGGCAGGTGATCATTTCCGGCTCCTCTTCCCGGTATATCTCGACCCTCCCAGTCAGTTCGCCATCAGCGGCGTTTACCGGGTAGGAGCGCATATGGATAAGCCTACTGGTGCCCGTGAGCTCCCATTCGGCTCCGCCCTTTTCGAGAGGCCGGTCCAGCAGAGACCCAAGATATTCCCTGAACAGGCGAGGATCCTTAAAGGCGTTTGCCTGCCGATCTAGGATCTCCCGACGGCTTTTACCGATGATGCTGGCATCTTCGGGCAGAAAACGATCATAGAACGGCTTGCTGGCCCATAGTATGCGATCGTCGATGCCTGTGATAAGTACAGCATCGCCTGTGCTATCTATCGCGCGTTTGAGGAGTGTAAGATCGTCCGTTGACTTTTTCGAGGGCTGAATATTTATATTTGAGGCAGGCACTTTGATCACCATTATAGCCAATTATGGCGCAGCTTGTTTTTATATTTTGTTTATAATGGGTCTCAGACTAATAGCAGGACCTATTCAACGGCCAAAATCTTTTTCAACAAATGGTCATATAGCAAGCTGTTGGTCACAACATATGCACTAATTTAATGGTATAGTAAGCGCACTTATTATAAGGAGTCTGGATAAAATGGGTTGGGTAGCATCAGCAGGGAAAGAATCATTCGGAGGCCTTACGATATGATCATAGTGATGGCAGGGAGAGGCATATTTATGGCTGCGATTGGAAATCAGCATATCAGATACTGACCGGCGCTCTTCCAGGTGATCTGATGGCCGATAAAATCGAAATAAAGGGGAGTAAACCGTATTCCTCAGGCGTGTCCGACAGGACGTTTTTTGTGTGCAGTATTGCATTATTCATTATAGTGATACTGGCGATGCTATATATCTCCTCACTATTCATGCATATGGATTCTGCGATCTACGATACGGGCAGGTTCTATGCGATGGCTAAGGTGATCGCTGGCGGCGCCATACCCTACATAGATTACCAGGATCCCAAGCCTCCTCTCATATTTTTTATCCTGACGCTGCCGGTTCTACTGGGCCAGCAGTTCTTGGGCGGGCTTTTCCTAGTCGGCATGTGTAACTTGATCAGCGCCATACTGATCATGATAATAGCCCGGGAGTATTACAATCGTGCCGTAGGGCTGCTTGCAGCCCTGCTCTTCCTAGTGAACATGGGCTGGGCTCAGGGCTATTTTGTGATGACTGAGCCGTTCACGATCCTCTTCATTCTGATGGCCACCTATTTTGTATTATGCGGCAAGAATAAGCATTATAAGCTGTCTGGACTTTGTGCAGGCATTGCCATCGGCTTCAAGCAATACGCACTTCTCACGGTACCGTTGCTGCTTATGACCATCGACTCCACAGATAAAACGAAAAATGCGGTTGAGTTTCTTATTGGGGTCTTAATTCCGCTGATCGCCATATTTAGCTCCATCTTCTTTATCTATGGTGCACAGGCGATGGATGCCTCGCTCTACTGGAGCTTTGGCGTGGCTGGTCCTTACATCGTCGACACGACTGGGGATAAGGTCATCGGCACCAGGTCAGATCTTTTTGAGCTTGCGGTCAATATCATAATAGCAGTGATGATCTTGGTTTCTCTGATCATAGGGCTGACGAGATATGGTGAAAATTTAAGGCGGAGCCCGGTTGAGAGATATCTCCTCTTCTCTGCAATTTGCTTCGCGCTGACTCTGGTGATCCGGCAGTACCTGCATTACTGGGCTCTCGCTATACCATTTCTCGCCATCCTGTGGGCCGGGTGGCTGTACAATACCTGGAAAAACCGGGGAAGCCATTATCGATAATGGGCGTTTAACACCGAGTAATTTGCGTTAATCAATTTATATTGTATTATTTCACTTACTTACCACTAACTATTTATACTATATCGGTAACCGATATATTGCTTGGTATATCGGAAGTCGATATATCGGGGTCTGATATATGAATGATGATATCATGAGCAATGAGGTCCGCAAGGGCTTCCTGAAAATCACCATATTGCGCATCGTGAAAGCGCAGCCTTCCCATGGCTATGAGATCATCCAGGAGATCGGGAAGATGACCCATCACAACTGGACTCCGAGTCCAGGGTCAGTCTATCCCGCCCTGGAGTTCCTGGAAAAGAAAGGATACATCCAGGGCGTCGAATCAGACCGGAAGAAGGTTTATACGATCACCGCCAAGGGCGAGAATGCGCTGAATCAGATGTATGAGAAGAGAAAACAATGGATGCAAGAGATGGAGATCTTTTTTGGTGATATTCTGGAGGAAAAATATGACGATCAATAACGCAATCGAAGTGAAAGGCCTGACCAAAAAGTTCGGTGCCTTCACAGCCGTCGATAACATCTCCTTTGAAGTGAAGGACAGGGAAATCTTCGGCTTCCTCGGCCCGAATGGCGCCGGGAAGAGCACAACGATCAGAATGCTATGCACCCTCGCCAGGCCAACGGGCGGCGACGCTATCGTGAACGGCTACGACCTAATCAAGGAGCCGGTAAAAGTAAGGGAAAGCATTGGCCTGGTCGCAGAGAAGATGATCATGTACGACCAGCTCACCGCCGCCGAAAACCTGAGGTTTTTCGGCAACCTATACAATATGCCAAAGCAGAAGATCGAGACCAGAATCGACGAACTGCTGAAGCTGGTCAACATGACCGAATGGAAGAACACCCAGATCAAAAAGTTCTCTACCGGCATGCGCCAGCGGATCAACGTAGTGAGGGCGCTGCTAACCGAACCCAAGATCATTTTCATGGATGAACCGACCCTGGGCCTGGACCCGCAGACGACGCTCTCCATCCGAGAATTAATACGAGATATCAACAAAAACGGGACCACAGTTATTCTAACCACCCACGCGATGGCCGAGGCGGAGGCACTAAGCAATCGCATTGCAATCATCGATCACGGCAAGATTATCGCCCTTGACACCTCGCACGAGCTAAAGAAGCTGGTGAAAGGCAACGATCTAACCATGTTCAACGTAAAAATTTCCAACATGAGCCCGGCGATCTTCGAGAAACTCAAAAGTCTGGACTGTGTAGCAGCGATCGTCCAGCCGGACGCCTACGATCTTAAGATCAGCACCAAGGGCAGCGACGGTCTGGACCGCATCGTCGACACGATACGCTCGAACGGTGGCAATATCGTCACATTCAACACCACCGAGCCCACGCTCGAGGATGTGTTTTTGACCGTGACGGGCAAGGAGATGCGAGATCAGGCCAACGAAAAGGGCACAGGGACGCGCCAACGGCACGGCCCGTGGGGCGCGCCCAAGTCGAGGGTGAGGTGAAACCATGAATCTAATAAAAATGTTACAAGATAGCTACCGTATAGCGATCAAAGACCTGCTAGAGTTCGAGCGTAACCGGATCGGTCTGATCTTCCTCTTCCTGATGCCGTTCTTCATGCTGATCCTGACAGGATTCATCTTCCCCAGCGGAAACACGTACAGCAACATACCGGTTGCACTGGTCGACATAGACCATACGAACGCGAGCCAGCAGTTCATTAATAATCTGATGACGTTGAACGAGCAAAAGAATTCGATGGTATTCACAAACGCGACGAACGATACCGATGCCCGGTCGCTCATTACGCAGGGAAAGGTCTACGGCGCGATCGAGGTGCCTAAAGGATTCGGGAATAACCAGTCCCTGGGCATACCGACGAACGTCACGATCGTTTCAGACAACAGCATCCCGCAGATCTCGATGGTCATGCAGGGCGTGGGCACCCAGTACGTCAGCACGATGGGAGCCGGGCGGGGTATGGTAGAGGTGCAGCAGCTAAGCATAAAGGCGAACCAGACGGTCAATCCGCTCGCAGTCATAGCCCCCTACATCCCTGATGTGCAGGGTGTAGTCGGTGGTGACCATAATTACTTCGACTTCATCGCCCCTGGTCTACTGATGATGATCGTGATGATGGGAGCCATGACCGGCATCCCCAGGGCTATCTCCCATGAGAAGGAGATAGGCACCTTCGATGGCATCCTGGCCGCCCCAGTCAGCGATATCTCGATCATCTTCGGCAAGACGATCGCGCAGACTGTCAGGGGTTTCGTCCAGGGCATCATCGTTCTGGTCATAGCCATCCTGATCTTCGGCGTGCACATCCAGATAGCCAGCATCCCCCTCGCATTTGGACTGCTATTCCTGGGTATCTTCAGCTTCATCGGGCTGGGCATTCTGCTGACCTCGCTAGCCAACAACGAGGAGACAGCGACCATCCTGATGACGGTGCTGCAGTTCCCCATGATGTTCCTAACGGGCGTGTTCTTCCCGATCCAGCAGATGCCATGGTTCATGCAGGACCTGTCGAACCTGCTGCCGCTCACCTACGCGGTCGAAGCCATGCGTAAGGTCATGATCCTCAACGCGGGTATACAGGACGTCCTGCCGGAGGTTGCCCTCCTGGTGGTCTTCGGGGTGATCATGCTCGTGATCGCAATACCGGTGTTCAGGAGATCAATGACCAGGTAGGGCGAAAGCTCTACCCATTAATTCTTTTTCCTAGTGTCCTTGATTAGATTGTAATGTGGCAACTTATGAATTGCTCCCATATCCAGACATCTGTAGTGATCCCTCCTATCATCATGACCGATGTTTGTCTGCATGGTAGTAGATCCCTGAAGTTTCGGATGAACTGGAATAACACCACCGCATAGTAAGCATTTCCCGGGCTTTGGAAAAGGCCACGCCCATTCAACAATTTCCCGACACGAATAACCTCTCCCAGGTGATACGCTTTCCATACAAGGGCTTATTAACCTTCTCATTAAAATGCCGACCACAATACCGACAACGAAATCAATGACTATATACATAATAAACAAGCGCTAACCATTCTTCCGGATGAGCAGATCAACGTATGCCCTGTCGATAAGCTGATCTGGCAATATTTCCAGCTTTTCCATCAGATCGCGTGCAATCGCTTCGCCATCTTTCGCAGACTCGTTATCCGATAAGACGACTTCCAGTTCGAGAAAATCGCCTAGATCTTCCACATGATCCAGGTGGATACGCGTCCTGCCAGATAAAAACAGCGTACGATGCTTGCGGACACGTCCATATTGGCCGTAAGCCAAGGTCAGGGATTCCCGGAGAACGTCCGGTGTAGCAGTAGGTGAGATCAGATAGAATGATTCTTTGGGCCCCGTATGATCGGGGCGAAGATAAAAGATGAGCTCACCTTGCCCGGATGAAAACATTCGGAGCTTTAGCCTGCCGTTCTGGCAGACGAAAAACGTGTCGTCTTGGGAGATCTCTACGGGCCCCTCGTCCGCCAGCGCAGCCGCCTTTCGGGCAATAGCTTCGATGTTTTTAATACGTGCCTTAATTTCGACATTTCGCGCCATGATCCCGCGCCTATTCTACCAAATACGTGTGCTTACTATAAAACCCAAACCATCACCTAACTGCCAGCTGTACCGGAAACGCATAGCCATGCGGCGAATACATAAAGCCATTAAAACCGCTGCAGTTCAGGGTACGTCGCCTGATAGGGCCGATAGGGTGGAAGGCGGTCTTAATCCTCCTTTTTGTGATATGTACATCAAAGTACCCGCCCATCATAGGCTCCGCGCCGTTGGAGTCATCTCGGTAGATAAAGCCGGTATTCAGATAGTTCCCGGATAGGACGCCGGTGTGTGTATGTCCTGTAATGTGAAGGAGCGCTTTCCTGCAGACAACCGACCTGCGCCTATAGCTATCTTCGGACACGACGTTGCTGTGTTGAACCAAGATAGTATTTCTATCTGCTAGCTCCTGGGAAGTTGTGATCGGCATTTTAGGCCCGAGATAATATTTTTTGCCGGGCTGCAACAGCAATCCCTCGTAATGGGTGAGGGAGCGTCTCTTTTTGCCCCGTCCATCAAAGTCGCGGTTGCCATACACGTAACGCACATTATCGAACTCGTCTGTCAGCATCCATAGCACATTATCGAGCGATCGTTGTGACTCCGGCAGATCGTGTGTGACGGAAAAGTTGGTGAGGTCCCCTGCAATGATGGCGGCATCATAATGGGCGCGGCGGGCTCTGACGTCTTTGATGAGGAGCTGTACCGCCTCTGTGTTGCCATGTATATCTGAAAAGCACAGGAGACGCATTATTAATTCCTTTCTTGCTCGATTTAAATATTTTCCATGCGACTCCTACCTGTAGCTGTGCAGGCCGGGGATCACATATGAGACCCCGATATAGGTAAAGATAAGGCACAGGAACCCGACGATCGACAGGTAAGCGGATCCCTCCCCTTTCATACCCCGCAATCGTAGCACGCAATACAGGCCGTAGACCATTGCGGTGATCAGCGACCATGTCTCCTTTGGATCCCAGGACCAGTACGACCCCCAGGTGGCATGCGCCCATATCGAGCCCATGACGATGGCTGTGACCAGAAGCGCCAGCCCTGAGACGATGCACCTCCACGAGATCTGATCCAGACGTCCAATGTCTTTATCCGAAATATTGCGGCGCCCGTAGTACAGGTATGCGACCGACGATGCAGCTGCACACGTAAACAGGCCATAAGATGCGATGGCAACAGGGACATGCACTAGCAGCCATTTGCTGTCCAAGGACGTAGGCAGTGGCGCCGGTGCTTCCCACAAGAGCGCCGATATGCCCGTCAGAAAGATCGTGGCCAGCGAAGTGGCAAAACGAAGCGACCGAGGCTCGTCCTTCACAGCTGCGGCTATAGTTCCGATTCCGGCGATCAGCCCCAGTATCGCTGCCGTTTCATACAACGAAGTCCACGGCACTTGACCTGTGATGTAGATTCTAGCCAACAGTGCCGTCAGGATGGCGGTACAGCCGACCAGCACAGCGGCCAACGCAATCCTGCCGTAGTTGTAAGCCGTCGAGAGGATATAAGCGATAAACGCGAGCCCTCCGGCTGCCAGCAGCAATTGCTCTACCATCATGTCACTACTCCCTCAAAAGGTTTATATCCAGACGTTTAGATTAAGGCTTTGCATAAAAGATGCGGCTACCTATATCTGCTGCGTGATTCCGATGGCGAATAAGTACTACACGACACGCGACCTTCTGGTGCCGGCGTTCCCCCCAGGGTGAAGCCGAAGGGCGCCCTGTCGTTCAGCCTGCCAAAGGCGTTCGCGCTAGTGCTCGTGCTCACCGTCATCTTTACGGAGGTATATCTCTCGCCGTTGTTCAACCCCATAGCGACCCGACGACCGTCAATCCTCATCGCCGGCGATCGTGGCCGTGAGGGTTTACCTGGTGTCGACGGTGTTCTACCCACACATAGACTGCAAGGAGTGCCACGAGGGCCACGGCAGCGTGACGGCACCGAATGTCTATGTTAACGGCACCCCTTTCTGACAGGTGATATGGCGACGGACGAATCTTTGGCCGTCGATGATATTTTCAAGCTCCCGCAAAAAGATGTTCTGACGCTGGCCGGGCAAAATGGGGGGCATTCCGTCCCGCGGCATCCCTATGGAGTTTTTAGGGGGCCCATAACACCGCTGGCTTCGATAGGGTGATATATGTCGACGACTTCGTGGTCGGGGTAAATAAATCGGAGATTTCCAGCGATACTACCTGTGCCATGGAGTACTCGATCCGCATCCTGGGCAGCAATATGCCGGCGGCAGCATGGCTCAAGAATATACGGGCTATCATTGTGGTATATAGTGGCGGAGCTGTCGTGAAGATCAATGATACGGTTACCTTTGGGGAGATACTGGGCAACGGCGTCGAGATGATATCCGTCAGCAAAAAAAGCGTTGGCTGTCTCTACCGGAACAACAGCCACCAGTATGATATCGGGTTCGCAGTCATCGGGATCAGTCTCAGGGGCCTGCTATTCAGGGGAGGCTACACGAACTTTACGGTGGTTACAGTCGATGACAAAGAGCTTACTTGGGACCAAGTGCTCACGGGCGTGTACTTCCCGACCAGGGATCAGGGCAAGATCAAGCTTGCTACGCAGGACAAAGGAAGGCAGAGCTGTGAGGTACGTTCGATCGTGGTGACATAGATGCGAAATTACATGGTAGCGATGGCGATCGCTGTTTTCCTCATCATTTTTTCCGTCATGGCACTGTATGGATGCATGGATAGCTCCCGACAGTGGTCGATGACCTTGCAGGGAAATCATACGGTGACGATCAATCGGTCGGTGTATGATGGCTTGGTTAATTGTAATAGCACCATCAATAATGTGACCGGGGTGCCTCTGGAGATATTTCTCTATAGCAACGGGTTATACCCTGTCACTTCGATCACGGCAGATGGCAAAGGCCACGACTGGCGGGGGGAAGCCTATTCGGCCGACTGGGATATGCCCTTCCTGGTGCTACCCAACGGCAGCCTTTACGATGGCAGTTCGGTCTGTACTGTCGGCCAGATCAACGTTACGACGGTAGGGAAGCCTGCACATTCCTCGTTGGAGCTGCCGCCCTCACTTATGTACGCACTGGCTGGCGAAGGCTCCAAAGGCCTCATTCCAGACAACGCCAGCCAGGTAGTGGTGTACTATATCGACGGTTTCGGGTACAACCGCTACCAGAGCGCAAAGGCCAATGGTACAATCAACAATATCACGGCCTTGGGAGATCCGATCGTAGCGACTAGCGTATACCCATCGGTATCTCGGGTGAACAGCAGGGCATTGGTCACAGGAATGCCGCCCAACTTCACCAGGGGAGGCCTAGAAAGCAGGATTCCGGACTCGCCTACGATCTTCGATCGACTGCATGCCGATGGCAAATCCGGGGTCTGGATCGACAGCATTAGCGCCCCAGTATTCCTTGGCGATTACATATTATATCAGCGGGACACAAACCATGATGGTCATAGTGATGAGATAGTCGCCGAGGCCATCAGACAATATCGGGGCGGAACAAACTTGGTCCTTGTGCACTTCAAGGACACCGATCTGAAAGCACATGCCTACGGCCCCTATTCGCCGCAGGCCATCGATGCGGTTAAGGGTACGGATGCGAGGATCGGTCAGATCGACTCGGTGCTTAAACCTGGGACTGTTGTGGTGGTATATGCGGATCACGGCTTCCACGACACCTTTTATGGTGGTAACCATGGCACGCTGCTTCCCGATGATACTATCGTGCCGCTGATCATCCATAGAATGTGACTCGGACCGTCTGTCCATAGTCGGTCTTCATCGACCGGGCCTGGTTTACTAATAGGGTTGCAGCCGTGAAATTCCATCGGCTTTAGCGGTGGAATCAGTCACCGAGAAAAGGGCTTGAGCACGATCAGGTCCTTCGCCTTTTTTAGTAGCAGTTCCCTTTGCCCCGGTCTGAAGCTGGCGGCCTCTATAAGGGATTTGGCGATGCTGTCCTCAATATCGTTTAGGTGGATTCCGGACGCGTCCTCGTAGTGCCTTATGAAGCTATGGGCGAGCCGGATCTTATCCTCGGTAAACATGGGGTAGGTGTCGAGTAAAAACGAGATGGCCTCACCGACATCCTCTTCCGGCCGGCCCGGTCGGGAAAGCTCAAAGTCGATGCCATAGATCTGGTCAGCCAGGATGAAATTTTTAAAGATCGCGTCGGATTTTATCAACACATTGCCATTGTCGCTGACGAACGCTCGGTGGAAGCTGGCCAGCCATGAAGCTACGCCGAGCACCAGCTTGTTGTCCACTCCTTCAGACATGAGATCATTGATAGTCCTGCCGTTGAGGTATTGCATCAGGATCGCTCGATCGAGCAGCGCAATAGGCTGCGGCACGGCGATGCCTCTTTCAAATGCCTGCCGAAGCACGCTGAACTCATTCACACTTCGATCGGTGGTGAACAGCTTCATGATCATTTTTTTTCCATTGCGTTCGACCAGATATACATGGTTCTTCTTGCTGGGGAATTTGCGCAAAATCTCCAGATCGTCGAATGGGTGTATAGGGGCCTCGTCCATTAAATTTCCCTCCAGATTTTTGCAGTGTCCTCATCCTGACAAACGATAGCCGTCTCATCAGACGGGCGCCCGGCATCTCCGCAGAAGAACAGGCTCGGCATGCATCTATTTATGGTACTGATACGCGCGGCATTCCCCCAGGGCGCGATATTCCCCCAGGTATCGTGAAACATAAACTCTTATTTTAGTTCATATTATATTAAAAGTTTATTGTTGGGCGAGAGCGAGCAGATTATGTTATACCCAATACTCTCATGTATGCGGCGTGGTGGTTGATAGATGAGGCTTGCGTGGGGAGTTAAAAACGTTTTCTGTTTTATTTTTGTGTCTTTCGAGTTTTAATCGTCGTCTTGGTGTAATTCGTATTTTGACCGTGGACCCATTAGCGTATTCGAGTTTTAGTGTCCCTCTAAAAGTATTTTGTGTTTTCGTGCTATCCCACGGGAACCCCTGGTAAGGGCAGGGGTGTGTGACTCATACAGGTACAACCACCAACACAACAAGGGAGGGAATACTATATATTGGGAGTGATGCGATAGTTGCCGCCGCGCTATCTGTTTATGGGTTCGTGCTATCAGGCCCGGTTGATTCGGCGCATTGTCTAGGTCCGGGTCTGCTTATGCTATGTACTCCCTGTGTCAAGATGCTGCTGCGGCGGAGCGCATTATATGCGCGGCTTAGCATGAAATGGATATCGCTCTCCGGGCTGATGTGATCCATTGCCATTTCCATAAAGCCCATGGCTACTTGGTTATGGTTCAGTATGTCGTG
The DNA here is from genome assembly GCA_035319305.1 of Methanocella sp. Taxonomy (GTDB): domain Archaea; phylum Halobacteriota; class Methanocellia; order Methanocellales; family Methanocellaceae; genus Methanocella_A. The sequence goes on along the minus strand of DATHCY010000239.1, from coordinate 10,903 downwards.
TGATTTCGTATATGCGTACTGGCGGGCCTTGAGATGATCGTCGATAGGTTCGCTAATGGGGATCTCATATGCTCTGGCTATTTCAGCCGGGATAATCTCATGCTGTAACGATCTGTTGTCCTCGTACTCGCTAGGTGGGGAGATGATGCGGTCTGGATCTTGGCGCCTATGTATTCTGTTTTTCTGCCTCTTTTTTTCCTCTATGGGGGTATTAGAACAGTTTTGTGACATACGTTTAGCCGCTTTCCATGTTATTACTATATATAAAATATTAATACAATAGTATATATAATTATCCTATGATATATATTCGACCTTTGACATACCGGTGGGATATTAATTAATATATGATAACCCAATATCGGCAACAGATGGAGCGCGAGGAGTCCCGCTATGATTGACACACATGCCCATGTTGATACCAGGCCCGTCGAGGATTTCGAACTGATGGCAATCGGAGGAGTGACAGATGTGCTGACGCTGGCCCATGATCCCATGCGCATGAGCTCAAGTGCGGTCTTCCGGGACCACTTTGATCGCCTGTTGGCCGAGAAACCGAGGGCAGCCAAAAGCGGCATCAGACTACATGTATGCCTAGGCCTGCATCCACGGTCTAGACCCGGGGACATCGACTCGTGCTACGAACTGCTGGAATCGTACCTGAAAGCTGGACAGGCCATTGCGGTGGGAGAGACAGGCCTGGAAACACGAGACCCATTCGAAGCGAACATGTTTCACCGACAGATCGAACTGGCGATGAAATATGACTTGCCCATCATCGCCCACACCCCAAGAAGCAGCAAAGTACAGATCACAAAAGAGATCATCAACATCCTCTCCACATTCTCAATCGATGCTGACCGAGTAATCATCGATCATGTTGATACAGAGACAGTCCAACTCATCCTCGGCAGGGGTTACAACGCCGGCCTGACGGTTCAGCCGGGAAAGCTGACACCATCGGCCGCAGCCGCGATAGTTAAAAAATGCGACGCAGGCCGGCTGGTGATCGACACCGACATGTCCTCAAACGCTTCCGATGTGCTGGGGGTACCGAGGGCCGCCCATGTAATGCGGCTAGAAGGCGTCGATCGAGTGGCGATCGATGCCGTTTGCAATCTAAACGCTAGGCGGATTTTCCGGATCGATCGGATCGGGTGAGACAATAGTACGATCACTGTGCTATGCCGGAACACAGATTTACAGTGATTTTACCCACGGGAGACCGAGTTATCTCAGGACGCCTTCGACTGCCTGGAAATCATCCTCGTAGATGTGAACATTATCCCCAAAGCATCGGAGTTTACCCATCTTAAGCCCGGAAGGGCCGGTCAACTCATCTTTGACTAGCTCCTGGAACCCCATGAGGTTGGCCTCAAACGCTTTGAACATGTCCCACGATCGGTAGTGTATATGAACATCCAAACGATCATCCCGCCCCAGGTATACCCAGATGCGCTGGAAGCAGGGCTGATCTTCCTTTTTCAGGCAGTCGATCTTAGGAATCCAGGTGATCGTTTGCACCCTCTTGGAGTCATACCGCCTGTTTTTCAACTGCTCTGACATCCACTTTAGCTGGTCAAAGCCCTCGTAGTTGACCATCCGATCGATATACGTATATTCAAATCCGTGCTGACCCGCCGACTCCCGCTTGAACTGCTGTGCATAGTACTTGACCCGCATTGGACTGCAGAACGGGTCCTTTCTGTGCCAAGTCTGGGACGGGTTATTGATCTCGAGCAGCATGCCGTTGACCATCCGGGCTTTGATACCATACTCCGTCTCGACCAGCTGCCCTTCCCGGTATATCCTGCCAACGGCCCATAACCAGGCATCAGATATCGTATCAAAAGTCCCGGCAATCATCGTTACTCTACAAAGGCTTATTCATAAATAAGATTTCTGTACTAATTTTGAGGAAGATTTCGCGCTGCCTATGTCACGGCTAGCATTTACGACCAGCATATTACTTTCAGTGCGCTCTTAGTGAGCGTATATATCCCTCTGAGTACAAGTAGATACTATCAATACAAATCCCGTACTGCACACGCCCTACTCGATTCTGGGCTAGGCTGTAGTACTGTCACAAACCTGATGTATATATGGCCGGGAGTTCCCATCCCTACCTTTTTTCCCGGTCATACTTTCATTTAGGCCGGGTCCGTCTGGCCTATCGCATACCATTACCATTCACGCCTTTTATGGCTGCCGTTGCCAGCATCCTGTCCCGCACCCGCTCGATCACTATAATACGTTTTTTCAGCGGGGGGTGTGTGGCAAACAGCTCCGTGATCGCGCGCGATGCCGTTGAGGTCAGGACTGCTTTCGCATGGCTCATCTCCGGTGTTCCGACTTCCCGTTCACTGGCCATGGTGATCTTTTTTAGCGCGCTGATCAGTGCATTTGGGTTTCCCGTCACTAGAGCAGCGTTAATATCAGCGTTATACTCCCGGTACCGGGATACAGTCGACACGAGAATCACGCCGATGGTGGCCGACAGGAACCAGGATACCACGCCGGCGACCTTATCCGCCATAGCACTCCGGCGCTTCCGAGAAAACAGTGAGTGAAGCAACATATACACCGCCCATGAAAGCATGGTAATGGTAAAGCCGGCAAAGATGACCACGAACATATCCCGGTTGCGGATGTGGGACATCTCATGCGCCGTCACCGCCCGTATCTCTTCGTAATCCAGCCGCTCAAGCAACCCTGTCGTGTAGACGATGACCGCGTTGTGCTCATTGCGTCCCGTTGCGAACGCGTTGGGTACACTATTAGCGATCAGCGCGATCCGGGGCGGTGCAACGCCCATCTTTGCACTTATAGATTCCATCATCGCGTATAGTTCCGGAACCTCACCACGATCAACGGTCCTGGCACCCGTAGCCCGCAGCAGCAGCCGGTCTGAATAATAATACTGAACGATAAAAAGCAGTATCGATAGGATAGCGATGGGTAGGCCGAAACAGGTGAACGCCGAGACAACTATTACAGCCACATATATCGCTATAACGGCCCCGTAAACGAACATCTTCCTGAGCGCGAGGCCCGGATCGTCGATGATCATGGCCAGCCACCGGCCCTTAGGTATATGCATCGGTAGCAGTTAGGGACAACTGACAGATATCATTTATCCTATACAATCGCCTATTGTTAAAAAAGGATAGCCGCCAATTATATTTACCCGTCGGCCAACTGGTTTACCATGAGGCGGGAAGATTGTCCCTGTCCCAAAACAAGCTGCGAAAGGCATAAGAGCTGCCTCGAGTGCAGGTCGTATCATGGTTCCAGACAAAATCTGCCATACTGCGAGCGCCCCCAGTCAAAAAACCCGATAGTCAGGCTCTTCAAAAAACCCTAAAGATATACTGCCTTTACACATTGCCAGCCAGCTGTGGAGTGTTTACGGCCGGTTCCACCCGAAGCGGCTCCATTACTTTCCATATCTCGGTGAAGCGGTTGTCTGAGGAAAGATCGTTGTGATTTGAGAGCAAATATTCCCCTGTATCACTGGCCCATGCGTCATCATAGCCTGCAGGAAGCCGCACGCAGATCTGCTGGATTGGATCATAATATTCGTCCGTTGAATTGTTCCTGCAGAGACTGTCAGCTATCCATCGATATGCGGACTGGCGCTGGTCGCGGTACTGCATTCCATCGCTATACTGGACGACCCCGCCATCCAGATCGATGCTAAGCTGCCGGAGGCTATACGGCTTGTTTATCTGGCGGTCCTTGAGGAACAACACGATCCGATTATTTTTATCCAGCCATTGCGGGTTATATCTGATCGAATACATCACCGTTTGGAGGATATCCTTTACCTCATCGATCCTGCCTCTTTCGCCCCGGAAGGAGAACAGGGAATCTGCCATCCAGAATACACAATCGATAAGATCGCCGCCAGCAGGTAGGGCGAATTTGAAGGACGTTATAGTACAGTATAGCTCTTCCTCAAATTCTTTAGCATTTTGCTGGTATTTTACCCGTGCTCCGGCTCCGCAGGATTCCGATATCCCGCACGACTTAAACGTCGCCTCGAACCCCAGCGTGTTTCCCATATCTACAGGCTGGCTTTCGCTCACCAGGGTCAGTTCATCCGCGTCATCCCGGAGCGCTGGCAGCATAATCCTGCGGATGAAGTCGGGAGCCGTGATCGGTGGGCAGACCGTCGCGCCCAGGTAAGTCGACCCCACGGGGTGGCTCATCCGTACCTGCGGTAGGCTGGTCCAGAAGAACGCCTGGCCAGGCAGCGCCTGTATCTCGACACCGCACCCTGACGCCTTGAAACCGCAGGTCGCCGGCATCATAACATGATCCGCCGACCATCGTATGCCACCTTCAAAACTCCAGCTGTCTGGCATCAGCATGCTGAAAGCCTCGATCACAGTACATGCTTTATCCCTATAGCTTACAGTCTTAAATCTCAACAAACGCCTATCCCCTTGCAGCCTCAAGTAATGCTGAAACTTAGCACTTAATAATGCTGATGACGATTATGAGCGAAAATGGATGTGGTAGGGCGTCAGTGGGTTACATGATAACGAGCTCATAGTGACAAAGAACAATAGAAGACTTCAATAACATGTACGATAAAAATATGACAATAGACGATGTGAGGGGCAACGTATATGGAGCGACTAAGATCATCGTGGCTCAAATCGACACGTATTTCGGACAAAGTTTGGCGCGTCGAAGATGCGGGAATGGTCAGCCAGTACCTCATATCAGGGGATGAAAAAGCGCTGCTCATTGACGCCGGATGGGGCGTCGGGGATCTTTCGGCGATAGTATCCGGCCTGACATCGCTGCCTCTCACTGTCATCAATACCCATGGCCATCCGGATCATACCTGCGGCAACTACCGGTTCGATAACGTCCGCATCCACCGGGAGGATGTGCCGATGCTAAAAAAGAATTTCAGCCCGAAGGTCCGCTACGAGCTCATAAAGCGGTTCAAAGACGGGCCTCTTCCAGAGGGCTTTTCCGCGGAGGCCTGGGTGCACGCACCGCTCCGACGCTTTACCCCGATCCAGGGGCCGGTGAGCTTCGACCTGGGCGGCCGCACGATCGACGTCATCGAGACGCCAGGCCACACCCCGGGGAGCATCTGCCTCTACGACCGTAAAGATCGGCTCCTATTTACCTCGGACAACCTCATTAAAGGTAATATAATGCTCCACTTCGACGAAAGCCCGCCCCTCAGCATATTCCTGGATAGCGTAAATAAGCTCGCTGCTATGGCCGATCGGATCGTAGCGCTATGGCCCGCCCACGGCAGCGCTCCCATGAAGCCCTCTACCATCCTAGACCTGCAAAAGGGCGTCAAAAAGGTCCTGGAAGGCAAGCTGAGAGGGGCCATGACCACGACCCGACTGGGAACGGGCATGGTCATCCGGTTCGGCTCGTGCGGGATCATGTACCGTGACGACCGGCGATTCTAAGTAAGCTTCGCCCGCGCAAATCTTTCGCTTTTAACCGATAGAAAGTTGATGTATATATAGCGCCTACGATCGTTTGCAGAGTATCCCTATGTCCATTCTCCGCTACTTACCTTACCTACTTGGCCTGATCTTGATTTTGGTACTGGTCTACATCGCCTTCAAGCCCTCTATCGACGCTCAGTTTGCGCCGAGGCCGCTGGCAGCGGCTGAGCTACGGGACTACCAGGGCCAGAAGCTATCGTCGGTCTACGACTTTCGAGAAAATTCAATTAAGGGCCCGCAGCACATCGATATCGCCAACTATACGCTGGAAGTTACAGGCATGGTGAGGTCACCGAAGAACTTCACCTACCGCGAGGTGGTGGACGGCCACACCAACTACTCCAGAGTGGTAACCCTCAACTGTGTCGAAGGTTGGAGCGTGACCATACTGTGGGAGGGCGTGCGGATCGAGGATCTGCTGAACGAAACCGGCATTGACCCGAACGCGAAGTACGTTACGTTCTATGCGTATGATGGCTACTCGACCTCTTTCCCACTGAGCTACATCCTCGACAATCATATCATGATCGCATTCAAGCAGAACGGTCAGACTATGCTGCCGGAGCGGGGCTTTCCGTTCCAGCTCGTTGCCGAGAACAAGTGGGGATACAAGTGGATCAAATGGGTCACAAAGATCGAGTTGACTGACCAACCCGGGGGCGGCTACTGGGAGAGCCGAGGTTACTCGGAGGACGGTAGCCTGAACAGGAGCTTCATGGGAGGACTGTAAGAGTGGCCCGAACGACTAAATTGACGCTGAAAAATGCGATCGCCCTGGCGCTATTAGCTTTTACGATGCTGTTCCTGCTGAGCGGCTGGGGGATCACCCAGTTCCAGATCGTGACGCCGCTGACATTTGGCCTGCTGGGAAAGGCGCTGTCATTTCAGATACACGAGTGGCTATGGGTCCCGTTCGGGGTGCTGCTGGCAGCGCATATTTACCTCGGAATATTCAAGAGGAAATAATGGATCAGTAAACCAATTCCGATCGGCGCGTTTTATCCGGAAAAGAAGTATATCATGCGCTGCATAGAATAAAACGGGAGCGGTTTGATGGCTGAAAGGGAGCCTGTAAGAAAAGATGAGAAAACGAAAAAGAAGCGCCGGAAAAGGGATGATGTCATCAACGTGGGGCCGGCTGAAGAGCCGGTGAGGGGCCCGATGGGCGAGGATATCTATCGCGTCTGAACTGAATCAGCCTATTTCCTGTCGTTGATCCATTTGCCATATAAGATCGTATCCTGCAGGGAAAATCCTATGGCCTCATAGAAGTCCCGGGCTTGACTGTTGTCTATCCTGATCATAAGCTGCAGCTTCGGTACTTTCCGCGCTTTCAGCCACGCCTCTGCAGCACTCATGATTGCCCTGCCCCGGCCTTCGTTCTGCATCGAAGGCTCGACGGCGACGTAGTATACCCATCCTCTGTGGCCGTCATGGCCGACCATGGCGCTGGCTACGACCATTCCATTCTCACGGCCTACCAGCACGGTGGAATGCTCGCCGCGTCTAGCGAGCGCGATGTCAGCAAAGGGATCGTTCCATGGGCGGGTCAGGCTGCAGCGATTCCACAGCGCTATGATCTCTTTTATATCATCATCCGTGATCCCTGTGATGGTCATTGCCATGTGCGGTACCCATTTCAGCATTATGTTCATGGTATTTAAGCGCTGGTTCATTGTTCGTCCAGGCATATATGAAAGGTTTATATAGCACATATGACAATGTAACAGTGTTATGTTACGATAAAATGAGTGGGTGGCATATGGAAGAAGAACTGATATCGAAAAAAGAGCTGCTAGACATCACGGGCATATCATACGGGGCCCTATACCGGTGGAAGCGGAAGAACCTGATCCCCGAGGAATGGTTTATCAGAAAGTCTACCTTCACAGGGCAGGAAACGTTTTTCCCCCGGGACAAAATCCTGGCGAGGATCGAGAAGATCAAGAACATGAAGGAAGACCTGTCGCTGGACGACCTGGCGGACGTGCTGTCGCCTACCCCAACATCCGTGACAATGTCAAAAGAGGAACTAATCAAACGGAACATCGTTACACCCGCTGCCCTGGAACTGTGCTTGCAACAATACGGTAGCATGGATATATTCAAATTCGAGAAGATCCTCTTCCTGTACGTGCTGGATAAGGCGCTACAGTCAGGCGATGTCAGTATCGAGGAGGGCAAGCTACTCCTAGGAACGCTAACAGAGAACTACGAAAAGTACGGCGGGAAGAAGTGCGAGCTAGTGTTCCTGAGGAAAATGGGAGTCTCCACCTGCTTCCTCCACGGGAGCCCATGTGAGTTTTACTTTGAGACAGGCGCCCGCATCGTACTGCGAATCGACATGGGAGAACGCATTGAAGAGCTGAAAATTCGGATAGGATGACGGAGAATAAGAAAATGACAGAGACAAGAGGGGATATGAGATATTCAGGCTTGATGACCATGCCCGGCGGATCCTACCGGCAAGTGAGCGTCGAAGGTGTGATCACCATCGACGGCGGCGTTGACTGCCAGGAGATTCGGACAGAAGGCGTCTTTACCTCGAACGGAGACATCAAGGCGGGCGCCGGCAGGATCAATGGCGTTGCGACCATTAAAGGCAGCCTCGAGTCCGGCGATATGAATGTGAACGGCGAATTCCGGATCGAAGGCGACCTGTCCATCCGCGACCTGAAGGACGAAGGCCGGACGAACATTAAAGGCAGCGTCGCAGCGGAGAGCATCGAGATGCGAGGCGAGCTCACGGTCCAAGGCGACTGCAACGCCGAAATATTCGACTGCAACGGCGCGCTCCGGATCGGCGGAACCTTGAACGCGGGAGACGTTAGCGTAAGCCTGTACGGACCTTCGAATGCAAAGGAGATCGACGGCGGAAAGATCGTCGTCAAGAAGGAGGCGAAGTCGATAGGGATCCTATCCACACTGTTCCTCCCGATCGTCTACGGGAAGGCCCGCCTCACCGTCGATACGATCGAGGGCGACGAGGTCGCCCTCGAGCACACCACTGCCAAGGTGGTACGCGGTGGCACAGTCACGATCGGCGACGGCTGCGAAATCGACCTAGTGGAATACCGAGGCGATTTTAAAAAGACGCCGAGTGCAAAAGTCCTGAAATATGTAAAAGTATAGGTGGAGATCTGATATGCCAAAAGAGATCAGGCGGAATCTGTCATATACCGGCGAAATAGAAGGATTGCTAGACGTGTCCGGGCACGTATACAATAAAGTGACCGTCATCGGCGACCTCGCCACCATCGGCAACATAGATTGTAACCGACTATCCATCATCGGGTCTTTCCGCGATGAGGGCACGTTAAAGACGGCGCAGGGGACGATCACCGGAAAAGCCTCCGTAAATGGGGTTGACTCGGCTCAACTCAAGATCAACGGGCACCTCGACGTAAATAGCGACGCCAGGGTGAAGAAACTGGTCATCCGAGGCGAGATGACTGTGAAGGGCAGCATCGCCGCGGAAAAGATCGACCTCCTGGGTGACATGGACGTCAAGGAAGACTGTACTTCCGAGACCTTCCTCTCCAGAGGACTCTTTACCATCGGCGGTCTACTGAACGCCGACCGGATCGACATAAGACTATCCGGAAACTGTAAGGTGAAAGAGATAGGCGGCGAGACGATCAGGATCAAGAGGACATCATGGGCACTCTTCAACCAGATCTTAAAATATATCGTGCCCAGATCCGGCTTTGACGGCCGACTCACGACCGACGTCATCGAAGGCGATGATATCTACGTCGAGTACACGGCTGCAAAGACCATACGCGGCAACCGCGTCAAGATTGGCAAGGGCTGCGACATCGGGCTCGTCGAATATAAAGATTCTTTTGAGCAGGATAATGACTCACAGATCAAGGAACATGTAAAAACGGTAATTTAACGCTGAGAGGAGCCAGGCGGCGAGAGGGTTACTTCCGAATAGTGGCCTCGCCTGACGCATAAAATGAATATGGTAGGCCCAAAGAATTCATACCAGGTAGTGGCATCGCTCGACGGCCCCCCAGCACTGAAAATAGACACGGTGATTGGATATGTCAGAAACAGTAATACGGGTAGACTCCCTAGTGAAAAAGTACGGGAACTTCACAGCAGTGAACGGGATCTCCTTCGAGATCCGCCGCGGCGAAATCTTAGCGTTCCTCGGCCCCAACGGGGCCGGCAAAACGACCACAGTAGAGACGCTGGAATGTCTGAAGACGCCCACATCTGGCTTGGTGAACATCCTGGGCTACGATGTGCGAAAGGACGAGCGGAAGATCAAGGGCAGGATCGGGGTGCTGCCCCAGAGCTTCAGTACCTACGACTGGCTCACAGTGCGGGAAAACCTCCTGTACTTCGGCAAGATGTACCCGCAACACGCCGACGTAGATAAACTCATCGAGCTGTTCGGCCTGAAGGAAAAGCGAGACTCGCTGTTCAGGAGCCTGTCCGGAGGCCTGAAGCAGCGGGTGGGAATCGCGATTTCGCTGATCAACGACCCCGAGATTGTCTTCCTCGATGAGCCGACGACAGGGCTGGACCCTAAGGCTAGACGGGACGTCTGGGCGGCCATCAAAGAACTGAAGAGCCACGGGAAAACCGTGCTCCTGACGACTCATTACATGGACGAAGCCTACGCTCTGGCAGACCGGATCTGCGTCATTCACAAGGGCAAGATCATAGCGGAGGGCACGCCCGAGGACCTCATCAACCAGTACGGCGGCGGCAACACCCTCATCATCAGAGAGTGCACTCCACAGGCTCTGGAGCGCCTCTCCCAGAACCTTCCCGGCAGCAGGATCTCGGGGAACGACCTGCAGGTGTCGCTTCCCGAAGGGAACGGCACCGGGGCCATCTCCAGAGCTGTGGCTGCGATCGGCGGAGATCAACTGTCCTGCAAGGAGATCTACGTGAAAAAGGCCTCGCTCGAAGACGTGTTCCTGAACCTGACCGGCGAGGTGCTGACAGAGGGGGCGCAATAGATGTTCCTACCCTACGACATCGAGTGCAACCTGAAGATGCTCTTCCGCAACAAGGCCTGGGTGTTCTTCACCTTTGCCTTCCCACTGCTGTTCTTCCTGATCTTTGGGTACCTGCTGGGGACGCCATCCGGCGCGACTACCCTATACTATGTCGACCATGACAGTTCCGGGACCTCGAAAGCGTTTCTCGAAGCGCTCAACTCAACGGGTGCCGTAGACCTGAAGGAGGGCTCTGGAATTGACCTGGCGCAATCCCTGAATGACGGCAAGATCTCCATTTACCTGGACATACCGCAGGGATTCGAGAGCAGCGTGATGGTAGCCAGACAGAGCAACGCCTCCCCCGGAAACCTGCAGATCTATTATGACCGGTCCAAGCCTTCATCTCACGCGACGGCATCAGTCATCGGCCAGGTGCTGAACGACTTCAACCTG
>DATHCY010000238.1:0-6397 GCA_035319305.1 Methanocella sp. | reverse complement strand
ATAATGGCTGGCATGTTTGCGGCCTTTTTCATCGTAGCCATCGTCCTCGTTGCGTTGAGCTTCATCAGAACAAGCGATTATCTGTTGGAAAGTCAATAGCCAGCGACTTACTATAGTTGTTGGCTTGTGGGAAGTTTGCTCGTATGCGAGCCTTATTTCTCTGTGGACTATTGGATTGGCGACTATTGATGAGGCTGCTACCGGTTATTCGTCTTACAATAGGTCGCCGGCTACCTTTATTATTATGTTTAGACTGCCGTTCGCATCGGTGTTAAGCGGTACATCGGTAATGCTTTTGTACAGTCTGCATGAGCCTGTAGTTCTCATCGTCCTTGCAGTGGTGATAATTCTCGTGATACTGGAGATACTCGTCATTCGTCGGTATTACCGGCGAGCATTCTTTAAAGTCTCGTACGGGCTATTATGTAAGCTTCTTTCTTCTTGGATCTAATCACTCGGACCGGGTCGAGCTTTTTCTGTTCCAGCAGTCGCAGAAAAGGCTCGATATCGTTTATTTTATCCAGTTTTAGAACTTGGAGCGCTCGTCCGTCTTCGTTAAGTAGCGGCAGGTAGCGTGACAGGATCTCGATCGACATTGAAGGCTCTATCGTCATATCATTCAGGATAATATCGAAGTGTCCTAAGGATGATGGATCTAGCTTGAAGGCGTCGCCGAAGATCACTTTCACGTTCTGATGTTTTTCTATGACCGCTTTGAGCGGCGCCTTGAACTCTTCGCTGAACTCGATGCCGACGACCTCGCGGGCGATAGAGGAGGCGTATATCAAGAATCCGCCAGCGCTGGAGCCTATATCAAGTACTCTATCGTCTGGTTTGATTGTCTCGTATTGTTCTTGGATGTCTTTGAGCTTGAAATAACCCTCCGGCTGGTCCTCTTCGGCGATCTCTATCCTCGAGCCGGGCTTCACTTGCTTTGCGGGTTTGGTGGTGATATCGCCGTTCACCTTGATCATGCCTCGGTGAATGAACCGCTTTGCCCGGCTTCGCGACGCGAGAAGGCCTTCGGAGACCAAGTATTCGTCCAGTCGCATATTTGAGAGCTTTGGCATCTGGAATATTAAACTTTCCTGGGCCTACATTTATTGTGGTAGTCGAAAACGAGCCCGTTTAAATTCCATTGTTTTGTGGAAAAGTCTATTATGGCGCATCTAAACGCCCTCTCGGGAATTTTTCAGATCATATTTCGACGAATGTCGAAAAAAATTTTAAAAATCTCACAATGGTCAAATTTCGAGCTCTGGTGACGAATAAATATATATGTTATGCGGGAGTATATGATTTAGAGCTTCCTGTAACATAAAACAGGCTTGATGATTGCCCATTTGGAAGCTTTATAACACGGATTGAAATCATTAAAGATATAAATAAAATTTTTTAAAAAATATCGTGAGGAATAGCATACAATGTCAGACGAAGTCCCGGCAGAAACTTACGACGCTTCGAGCATCCAGGTGCTCGAGGGACTGGAAGCCGTAAGGAAGAGGCCCAGCATGTATATAGGCTCCACGGATTATCGGGGCCTGCACCACCTGGTATACGAAGTGGTCGACAATAGCATAGACGAAGCGCTGGCCGGATACTGCAATAACATCAATGTTTCCATCAACCCCGACGGCAGTGTGACCGTGATCGACGATGGTAGGGGTATTCCGGTCGAGATCCATGAAAAGTATAGGAAACCGGCGCTTGAGATAGTCATGACCATGCTCCACGCGGGCGGCAAGTTCGATAATCGGACCTACAAGGTGTCCGGAGGGCTGCACGGAGTAGGCGTATCGGTAGTGAACGCACTCTCAGAGTACTTAGAGGTCGAAGTGCGGCGAAACGGCAAAGTATATTTCCAGAGGTACGAGGGGGGCAAGCCAGTTTCCGAAGTAAAGATCATTGGCGACTCGAAGCACACCGGCACCAGAACCACATTCATGCCGGACAAGTCGATCTTCGAGACCGTTGAATTCCAGTTCGACATCCTCGCCAACCGGCTGAGAGAACTCGCCTACCTGAATAAGGGTATAAAGATCTCCCTGACCGATGTGGCCGCCCAGAAATCCCAAGAGTTCCACGCTGAAGGCGGAATCATCCAATTCATCGAGTACCTGAACCAGGACCGAACCGTACTGCACCCGAAGCCGATCTACTTTGAGCGAGAGAAGGACACGACCAAAGTCGAGATCGCTATGCAATACAATGATAGCTACAATGAGGTTATCCTGGCGTTCGCGAACAACATCAATACCCATGAGGGCGGCACCCACCTGAGCGGTTTCCGCGCGGCACTAACCCGGACAGTCAATGACTATGCAAAGAAGAACGGCATGCTCAAGGGCGATATGGTGCTCTCCGGCGAAGACATCCGTGAAGGTCTGACAGCGATCATCAGCGTCAAGCTCACCAACCCTCAGTTCGAGGGCCAGACGAAGACCAAGCTAGGCAACAGTAACGTCAAGGGCATCGTCGAAACGATGGTCGCGGACGGGTTGAATGATTATCTGGAGGAGAATCCGACCGATGCCAAAAAGATCATCGAGAAGACCGTCCAGGCATTTCAGGCCCGGGAAGCGGCCCGTAAAGCGAGGGAGCTGACCCGGCGAAAGTCGGCGCTAGAGGGCAGCACCCTGCCGGGCAAGCTAGCAGACTGCTCAGAAAAGGATGCGAGCAAATGCGAGCTATATATCGTTGAGGGAGACTCGGCAGGAGGCTCGGCCAAACAGGGCAGAAACCGGCTCTTCCAGGCGATCCTGCCTCTCCGAGGCAAGATCCTCAACGTCGAGAAAGCCCGACTGAACAAGATCCTGGAGAGCGCCGAAATTCGGGCGCTGATTACCGCGCTGGGCACCGGCGTCGGAGAAGAGTTCGCGCTGGATAAAGCTCGGTACCACAAGATCATCCTCATGACCGATGCTGACGTGGATGGTGCGCACATTCGCACGCTGCTTCTCACATTCTTCTATCGCTACATGCAGCAACTGGTGGAAGCAGGCTACGTGTACATCGCCCAGCCCCCCCTGTTCAGGGTGAAAAAAGGCAAGGAGGAGCGATATGCATATAATGAAAAGGCGCTGGCGGAACTCCTCGAGAAAATGGGGAAGGGCGGGGTCTCAGTAAACCGCTACAAAGGCCTCGGAGAAATGAACCCCGGGCAGCTCTGGTCTACAACGATGGACCCGGAGAGCAGGACCGTCCTCCGGGTAACGCTTGAGGACGCGGTCGAGGCTGACCGGACGTTCACACTACTAATGGGCGATAAGGTTGAACCCAGGCGCAACTTCATCATACAGAACGCGAAATTCGTCAGGAACCTGGATGTATAAATATGGCTACAAATAATAAAACGAATCAGGAAACCGTTTTACCAGTAAAGATCGAAGAGGAGATGAAGAAGTCCTACATCGATTACGCGGTAAGTACGATGAGCAGGGCCCTCCCCGATGCTAGAGATGGCCTCAAGCCGGTACACCGCAGGATCCTTTATGGCATGTACGAGATGGGGAATACCCACGATAAGCCATATAAGAAATCGGCGAGGGTAGTGGGAGACGTCATGGGTAAATACCACCCGCACGGCAATCTGGCGATCTACGATACAATCGTGCGGATGGTACAGGATTTTTCGCTACGCCACCCACTGATCGATGGCCAGGGCAACTTCGGTAGCGTTGATGGCGACAGCGCTGCTGCCGATCGTTACACCGAGATCAGGATGGAGCGTATTTCGGACGAGCTACTGGCCGACATCGACAAGGAGACCGTCGATTTTGTCCCGAACTACGACGAGTCGCTTAAAGAGCCGTCGGTACTGCCGGCACGGCTGCCGAACCTGCTGATCAACGGCTCATCAGGCATCGCAGTGGGCATGGCAACCAACATCCCGCCCCATAACCTCTCCGAAGTGATCGATGGTATTGTGGCGCTCATCGAAAATCCCGAAATCCCGCCTTCAGAGCTGATCAAGTTCGTCACCGGCCCCGATTTTCCCACCGGAGCACTGATTATAGGCCGGGAGGGCATCAGAGAAGCATACCTCACCGGAAGGGGTTCAATCAGGGTACGAGCGAAGGCCGAGATCATCGAGGAAGGCGGCAGGAACGTCATCGTCGTCACCGAGATCCCCTACATGGTGAACAAGGCCAGGCTGATCGAGAACATCGCGGACCTAGTGCGGGATAAGAAGCTTGAAGGCGTATCGGACCTGCGCGACGAATCGGACCGGGATGGTATGCGCATCATCATAGAGCTAAAGAAAGGCGCGAATGCCAACGTGCTGCTGAATCAACTATACAGGCACACACAACTGGAGACGACATTCGGCGTCAACAATCTAGTAATGGTGAACAACCAGCCGAGGACGCTGAGCCTCAAGCAGACCCTGGAGTGCTACGTCAGACACAGGCAGGTGGTCGTCACCCGCCGGAGCGAGTTTGAGCTCAAAAAGGCCAAAGCCAGGGAACATATCCTGACAGGGCTGCTAACCGCGCTGGATCACATCGATGACTTCGTTAATATACTGAGGAAGTCCGCCAGCGCAGATGATGCAAAAACCGTATTCATGTCGAAGTACAGATTATCGGAGGAGCAAACAAAGGCCATACTAGACATGAGGCTCCGCGGCCTGACCGGCCTGGAACGGGAGAAGATCGAAGATGAGCGCACCCAACTGCTTAAGCTCATCAAGCATTTGAAACAAGTGCTTGCCAGCCCGAAGATGGTGCTAGACATCATCAGAAATGAGCTGCTTGAGCTCAAAGAAAAATACGGGAACGAACGCAGAACCATGATCAGAGAGAGCGAGGGCGAGATCGCCGATGAGGACCTGATCCCGGTGGAGAACGTGGTCGTCACCATATCTAACACCGGGTATATCAAGCGAATGCCGGTCGACACCTACCGAACCCAGCGTCGCGGCGGCGTAGGGGTAGTGGGCATGGAGACCAAAGAGGAGGACTTCGTCGTCGATCTCTTCGTAGCATCGACCCACGATAACATCCTGTTTTTCTCCAACAAGGGCAAGGTATATTCGCTCAAGGTATACGAGATCCCGGCTGCTGCCAACCGGCAGACCCGAGGCAAGGCGATCATCAACTTGATCAACATTGAGCCGGGCGAGGGGATCAACGCTATGATCCCGATCAGGGAGTTCGATGACCAGCGCTTCCTAGTCATGTGCACCCAGGAAGGCACCATTAAGAAGACCGCATTATCTGCATTCCAGAACATCCGTTCCACCGGCATAATCGCCATCGGCCTCGAGGACGGCGACGAGCTGATCTCGGTCAAGCTGACCAACGGCACTCAAGAGGTTCTCATCGCCACCAAGAACGGCAAGTGTAACCGATTCTCCGAGATCGAAGTCCGAACCATGGGAAGGCCGGCGATGGGCGTGATCGGCATCCGCCTGACCGAGAATGATAAGGTCATGGCCATGGAGATCGCTAACCCCGGGCAGTCGGTGCTGACCATCTGCAAGAACGGGTTTGGCAAGCGGACCCCTATCGACGAATACACCGCCCACCATCGAGGCGGTCAGGGCATGATCAACATTAAGACCACCCTGCGCAACGGCGCTGTAGTCGCCGTGATCGGCGTCATGCCTGACGATCAGATCGTAATCGCCAGCAGGGAAGGCATGATGACCAGGATGAACGTGGCCGATATCCCAGAAATTGGTAGAAATACCCAAGGCGTTAGAGTAATGAAGATGAGGCCAGAAGACTCAGTGGTCGCAGTGGCCAGTCTAGTGACGGAGAAGAAGGAAGAGGAGATATAAGGATCGCCGGTGGCGGAGAAGAAGGAAGAGGAGATATAAGGATCGCCGCCTTTGGTGGCGATCGCTTTTATACTTATAACTGAAAGAACCATGCGAGCGTAAGGAACTGAAAAACCACAAACTACACTAACACCATCAACTCCCTAATATCACCAAACACGGCCAGCAAAATAGAATGATGGCGGCAGCGTTCTCATTCTACGGATGGCTGTCGTGTAATGGCTTGCATGGGCAAGCATAGAAACATTTTCTGTTTTAATTTTGCCCCTTATGGCCTTAGTGACGCTTATTCGTGTTTTAAGGTCGTGTTCTGGCGACCCTTCGGGTATCAACCGGTGATTTAGTGCGGCTCGTTTTTGGCCGCGGACCAGCGAATTCGAGTTTTAGTATCCCTCTAAAAAAATTGTTTGTGCTTCTGCGCTATCCCACGATAAACCCTAAAAGGGTGGATTATACTTTTCTGAAACTATTGATCGATACTCAAACGACAAAACCAGCCACCTGAGAAAGTATATGATTATCATAACAGACACTCAGTACAACAGCGCGGTTATACTTCTTCTTCAAGTGCCAGTTGCCCGAAAAAGAAGTTCGCAGCAGGTCAGGAAACTT
>DATHCY010000237.1:0-6771 GCA_035319305.1 Methanocella sp. | reverse complement strand
ATGCTGGGTGCAGGCTTCTTCACCTCGCAAAAAAGCAAGGAAGTCGTCCACACAGGCGTAGACCAAGCAACCTCGTCGATCCAGCCTGCTGGCGATACCGTCGGCGTAGGCTCGGGAACCAATCTCGATGCGGTGAGGTTGACGCTGGCCCTGACTGCGGGTAACAACCCAGTCGATTTGAAAAAGCTGGTTGTATCCTACACCACTGCTACGCATTATGTAGACAACATCTACTCAGGTGTACAAGATAATAGCGCCGGATACTCCTGGATCTTAGCTGGTAACAGCGATAACATGCTCGATGCGAACGAGAAAGTCCAGCTGAACCTCCAGCTGCCGTTAGATGGCAGGCCCGACTATGTAGGAGGCGGAACCTACGGTACTGGTCTCGATTACCGGCCGGTTGCGAACGATAAGGTCACGCTTAACGTCAAGCCGGCCAGTGGTGCCGTCCTGACCGTCATGTTCACCGTACCGCCGACGATTAGCCCGATCATGACACTGGTGTAAGCCATCTCGTGAACTGAAGTAACAATAAATGAGGTATTAATCATGAAATCAAATGGAAAGAAATTCATGAAGAACGATGCGGCTTTCACTGGCCTTGAGGCTGCAATAGTCCTCATCGCCTTCGTGGTCGTCGCGGCCGTCTTCTCATATGTCATGCTGGGTGCAGGCTTCTTCACCTCGCAAAAAAGCAAGGAAGTCGTCCACACAGGCGTAGACCAAGCAACCTCGTCTGTCACGACCGCAGGAGACATCATCGGTGGAACCAACCAGACAACCCCCTCCATACTGGAGTACATCGATGTCCCCCTTGCGCTGACCGCGGGTAACAACCCAGTCGATGTCACGAAAATGGTCGTATCTTATACGTCGAAGGATGACTACCTGGGTAATGCCTGGGGCGATGGTGTCGCCGGAAACTACAACGCAGCCGGCACATACGGCACCTGGAACGCCGCGAAGTACAACTACTTCTGGGTCCAGGAGATAACCACCAACAACATGCTCGAGCAGAACGAGAAGGTTGTACTCCACCTCGGTCTCATTGGCTCCATTGTCGGCGGAGCCGATAGGAACAGCCCGGGCGTTGGAGTAGCTGTAGGACACGGAGCGAACTACCCCATCACCATAGAGGTCAAGCCCTCGACCGGTGCAACGCTCTCGATATCGATGAGCACCCCGCCAGTCATCAAGAAAGTGATGACCCTAATTTAAAGAGAAGGGAAACACAGGTGCCGCAAGGCACCTCACCTTTTTTATCTACAGATATAGATCATCCTGTTATCGCCGTGTAATCGCCATTTCGGTAGAATTTTATTATACAGGATGTCGTTCGATGATCAGGTTATGGCCCCAAGATCGGCTATCTGGATAGCCTGAGAGGTATTGCAGCATTTGTGGTCGTATTGTACCGTTTTGCGTTCTCGTTCTACCCGACGATCCTTGGGATCCGCGGAGCAACTATGTCCTGGACTTTGAGTCGCTGGTCTATACCACGTCGCTAACTGTCCTGCTGAACGGCCGCTTCGCAGTGTTCGTGTTCTTCGCGTTGAGCGGTTACGTGCTGACCTACCGGTTCTTTGCAACCGGGGATCAGTCCATCCTCAAGAGCGGTGCAGCCAGGCTTGATGCATTAGATCATTTTCGGGACGTTTGCCACGGTGCTATTCCTAGTATTGCTTAATGTCCTTCACCTACCTATTTTGCTACTCTCGCGATCGCATTACCTATGAGCCTTGCAGTGGTCGTTGGAGCGTCCTGGCTAGTCTATAAGTACGTCGATTCGGATGGCATCGAGCTATCAAAAACGATTTACGAGACGTATTTTATCGACAGGCAAAGGATCTGAGCCACCATCGCTGGAGGTGAGCGTCGTTGACAGGTCGTCATTATCGGAGTCATCTTCGGGGGATCAGCTGGTCTATGCTCGAGGTTCTACAGTTCAACGTTTACCCCATCTAAATGTGGATATACGTGAGCCCTTCTATGGATTGTGTCCATGGCGCTTGAATCTTTACCACTTTATACCGGTAGAAGGGATCCCTGCTTATTAAACCATATTTCCTTTAACGGAATTATTTTGCCCGTAGTTTTGATTTTGGAAATTAATTTACTTAATTTCTTCAAATATACAAAAAATATATTATAAGCGCTGACCAATTTTTACCTATAAATAGAACGTAGACCGTGTGCTTGCATTCATTCAGACGTAACAAAAGGCAGGCTGGAGTAAACGAACTTGACCCGCATCATTTACGGTAAAAAAAACTCTCACAGCACATATCCCACTTATACGTCCACCGCAGGCACCGTTCATCTCATTGACGCGTGGCCTGCACAGCAGGAATCTCATCAGGAGATCGCGGGGTAAGGTGTCGGCATGGGAGACATGGATCAGAGCGCCATAAACCAGATCATCATGGATGCTTCCAATGAAGATCCGGGCAAAAAGGTGGACAAGCTCGAAAAAGAACTGATGATCCTCAAAGGATCCATCAAGAAGCTCATCGTCGACATCAGGGAACAAATGAACAACGCGGAGAATCCATTTCTAAACATCCAACAGCTTCAGATGCCCCCCACAGCCCCAGTCATCAAAGAAGACCCAATCGAGATCGAGATACCGAAGAAACGCAGCGAAGAAAAAGAAGAGGAAACAGAAGAAGAGGAAACAGAAGAAGAAACACCCGTAGAAAAGCCGAAGAAAGGCAAAAAGTCCTCGAAGAAGAGTAAAAAGCCGGCAAAGAAAGAGGCAGAAGAAGAGGAAGAGGAAGAAGAGGAAGAAGAGGAAGAAAAAGTTGGTAGGGCTGATACCGCTCCTAAGGGCGATCTTAGTAGTCGTGAACTCGAGCTTCTGGAGCGCGAGCGGGAACTAGATCAAGCCATGGGCCGGTACAGTACCGAGGTCAAAGGCGAGGCTATCATGACCGATGCTGGGGGATATTCTAAGCGAGGTATCGAGATGTTCAACGAGCTCGAAGGGCAGAAGCATATGGTAGAGGCCATGAAAAATAAGGCCCAGTCGGCCGGTCAAGCTACGCTAACGGGCAATCGGAAAATCGATCCATGTACCATCAATCAACTCATGGACTGGACCCGTAACATGATCCGTAAGAACGGCAACGAACGAATGGGCGACCTGCTGGAGATATACATCTCGACCGGCTATATCAACGAGGATACCAAAGCGATCATCCAGCGGATATCCAAGCTGATGACATCGGAGTCCCAGCAGCCCCCGAAGGAACTCGACATCAAAGAATGCGTCAGCGATCTTTACACATTATACATGATCCTCAACCCCGACGACAAGGAACTCGACTCGAAGATGCTCAACGTCCTCCTCGATCAAGAAGATCGACATCGATAGATCGATTCACAGGTATGCCACGGGTCGACGACACCATCGGAATTCAATACAGGATAAACAAACAAACCCACGGGGCGACAAACAGCCTATCATTTCCTGGATATGTGCATGCTCTGATGATGGCTCAATTGGCGCATACTATCAATTTCGAGTTCGGGCAGGCCTTCAATCACACGGGAGGACGGTGGTGGGCGGAAGGAACAGGCTGAAACTGGCTATAAGCGACAGGTGATCAAATCATGGTACAAAACACGATGAGTACGGCAATCCTGATCATATCAACGGTAATCGCAACCGTTGCGCTTATAACAGCCCTTTATCCGACGATATCCGGTACTGCCCGGATGATCCTCTCCTCGACCGCCGATACTGACACCAGAAGTACGACGATGCTGACCATCTCATCCTATAGCTTTATCAATGCCACTACAGTGGACGTGTGGGCGAAGAACACAGGCCGTAGCCGGGTATCCTCTGCCGATCTACAGAATATGCGAGCTTATTATGGCGATGATTCCGGATCGATGGCCAGTTGTAACACGTCTTTCCTGATTGAGGACCCGAACAATGGCGACAGCTACCTGGATACTGGGGAGACGCTAATGGTAGAGATCACCTCCGGCACGCTCGACGGCAGCCTCGGGGTCCACAGGATCCGGCTGGTCTTGCCGAACGGGGCGATCACCGAGTACACGATGAACATAGGATGAGCGAGCGATGAGGGATAGGAGGGCGATGGAGGGATGTCGAGTGATGCGATTGGAACGGCGGTGATGGTTATGACGACGGTGATTATCACTATAGCGCTCGTGAACGCGATCTTTCCGAACCTTATCAGCAGTCTGACGACCATACGGGCGACAGGAGACGAGGTTGGCGACCGGGCGGCGACCAGTCTGGAGTTTATCAACTATGAGAAAGTCTCGCCGTCCATAGTACGGTTTGACGTGCTTAACATCGGCAGGGGGTCTATCCCCGGATCCGAGATGGCCCATGCCGTAGTATACTTGGGAGCGGAGAACGCGCCTCTGACGATCATCACTTACAACACAAGCACCACAGAGACTTACTGGAACTACACCATCACCGGTACTGACGATGACTGGGATTCCGGCGAGACGATGGTCATCACCCTCGCCGACCCCCAGGGCAACTTTGCATCTGGGGACTACAGGCTCAGGCTACAGGTCAGCAACGGCGGTATGAGCGAATCGAGTTTCACAGTTTAGAAAAAAGGGGTGGGTGAGGAGAATGGCGCAGGATGTAATCACCAATGCGATACTGATCATCGCGGCAATCATATCCGTAGTGATACTGATCAACGCGGTGTATCCGGCGCTCTTCGCTGCCACCGGGTCCATTACAAACGCTGCCGGCACGGCTGGCGATCGGGTCAATAGTGATCTGAGGGTCGTAATGTCCAGCCGGGTTAATTCCACGGCCGTCCAGGTGTGGGTCAAGAATATCGGGAGCACCCGGGTGCCTGCGGGCGAGATCAGCTACACTGACGTCTATTTCGGAGATCAGGGCGGCAGCATGGCCAGGGCTTCGGTGAGCAGTACCTCGGGATTCTGGTGGACCTATTCTCTGG
The DNA here is from genome assembly GCA_035319305.1 of Methanocella sp. GTDB lineage: Archaea > Halobacteriota > Methanocellia > Methanocellales > Methanocellaceae > Methanocella_A. The sequence continues at coordinate 1,804 of DATHCY010000237.1, read as the reverse complement.
ATGAGACCGATGGTGATGGCGATTGGGATCAGGGAGAGACCGTTCAGATGACGATCTTTGACGGTAGCGGCAGCCGGTTTACCCCGGGCGACCACGCGATCAAGCTGGTGCTGTTTAACGGGGCGGGTTTCGAGGACACGATCACTATATGAGCGAAGGAGGAGGCCGGTTATGTCCCAGAGTACTATCAGCACCGCCATCCTGATCATCGCGGGCGTCATCGCCACGGCAGCGCTCATCAACGCGCTGTTCCCGTCAATCTACGGGATGGCGGGATCCGTAACCTCAGTATCCCAGTCGTCCACGGACCGGATGAAAACTGACATCAAGATCATATCCGAGGGCATGGACCCCTCGGTTTCAGATACCATGCACATATACGTGAAAAATACCGGGCGGATGAAGATCACAAGCACCAACCTGGTGAAGTCCGACGTGTACATAGCGAACTCGTCGACGACGTACAAGTGTAAGTACAGCACCGGCCAGCCCTCATGGCAGTACGCCATCAAGGACGGCAACGGAGACAGCACATGGGACCCCGGAGAAACACTGGATATCATCATAACGGCGGGCGGATACGACTTTCACTCTGACGGGCAGTCAGTCACAGTCGCGCTCTACAATGGGGTTGCAACCCATGAAGAATACAGCCTATAGGTGAAGTATGGCAGAAGAGACGATCAGCACGGCAATACTAACGGTAGCAACCATCATTGCAGCTGTGGTGCTGCTGAACGCAATCTATCCTTCGCTATACAGCGCTTCCGGCTCCATACTCTCCATGAGCAACACCGCGTCGAGCCGGATGAAGACCGACATGAAAGTACTAACAGAATACCCTGGCACCGACTCGAACGGACGTTTCGTACTGGTAGCATGGATAAAGAACACCGGCAGCTCCACGATCGAGATAGCGAGCCTCAAAAACATGGACCTATACCTATACACAGGCGGCGGCGTGGCCGCCAGGATATCGCAGTCAAGCGACACCCCCGGCTGGTCCTACACCATCATGAATGGTGATGGGGACAACTGGAAACCTGGCGAGACACTGCAAATGACCTTAAACTACGGCAGCCTGCTGCCTAAAGGCACGATGAAGTTTAGACTAGCTCTGGACAACGGAGTGTTCACGGAGGACACATTTTCACTATAAAAAGCGGGTGAGTGAGTGGTTGAGGTGATGAGAGGATGGGGCTTGGCAATATTATCGCAACGGGGTTTAGCATTATGATACTGATCGTGGTTGGGTACTTGATCATCGCCGGTCTGAGCTACGCGATCAGTGCTGTGACATCGTCGGCGGTGTCGGTCCGGGAGTTGAAGAGTGATCAGGCGGGGATGATGCTGGCGGTGTCCGGTGTCACGAAGTTGAATAGCACGACAATGGCTTTCACTGTAGCTAATACCGGAACCTCTGATATCGATGATCTCTCAAAGATGGATGTTATCGTGAAGTTCGTGGATATCTCATCCAAAAAATGTCTTGCGGCAAGGTGGCTTGCCCCGGCGTCGATGGGCGGTGATGACGTGTGGTATAGCACGGGAATTCGATCGCCCATGAGAAATACCATCGGCTCGGCCATGTTGATGCCGGGCGAGGCGATGACTGTCAACGCTATATTGGACACGCCCCCGGAATCGAACGACGGTATCGTCGCGGTGTCGGCCCCTGATGGTGTAACGGCAACCGCACAATTCCATCTGGGTGGTTGATCGCATGCAACATGATAATCGGAGCCGACAGGACCTGCTGAAAGGGACGGAAAGCCTCGAGCAGCTGCGGATGTTTTCTCCTCAG
>DATHCY010000236.1:0-11132 GCA_035319305.1 Methanocella sp. | reverse complement strand
CGAGGCTCTGGGACAGATCTTTGTTTCTGTGTCGGATAGGGGTGAGGCGTGGGAAGACCTACATCGACTAACACAAGACAAAGATAAATTCGTTAGGTGGAAAGCGACTGTTGCTTTGGGAGAGACCTTTGCTTATGTGCTGGATAAAGATGAAGCGTGGGAAGACCTACATCGACTAACACAAGTCAAAGATTATAATGTTAGATTGGGTGTGACAGATGCTTTGAGAGCGGCCTTTGTTTTTGTGCCGGATAGGGGTGAGGCGTGGGAAGACCTGCACGGACTAACACAAGATGGGGATAAACAGGTTAGACGGAGAGCGACCGAGGCTTTGGGACAGATCTTTGCTTATGTGCCGGATAAAGATGGGGCATGGAAAGACTTACATCGGCTAACACGAGACAAAAGTAATATTATTAGGCAGCGGGCGGCTTATTATTTGGGCGATGCTTTTCCCTTTGTTTCTGATAAGGATAAGGCGTGGAAAGACATACACCAGTTAACACGAGACAAAGACAAATCTGTTAGATGGGGTGCGTCATATGCTTTGAAACAGACCTTTGCTGATTCTCCGGATAAAGATGAAGCGTGGAGAGACCTACATCGACTAACACAAGACAAAGATGAAGATGTTAGATCGAGTGCGACCATTGCTCTGGGACAGGTCTTCGCTTTTGTGCCGAGGAAAGATGAGGCGTGGGGGGACTTACATCGACTAACACAAGACAAAGATGAAGATGTTAGATCGAGTGCGATCATTGCTTTGGGACTGGCCTTTGAGGATGTGCCAGATAAAGATGAGGCGTGGGAAGACCTTCACCGATTAACACAAGACAAAGACGAAGAGATTAGATCGAGCGCGGCCCATGCTTTGGGACGAGCCTATACTTTTGTGCCGGATAAAGGCGAGGTGCGGGAAGACCTACAAAGATTATCACGTTAGATGGGGTTGTGACCTCTTTGCTTTGGATGTGCCTTTGCTTTACTAACATGCCACTAGGTACCCATTAAAGGACGCAAAGAATTTTTTGATTTATTAAATCGGATGGCCTTTAATGGGTAGCTTATTACATGCTGATAGCTTTCTATATCCATACTGGGGTTTTTGCTTTGCAAGTAATCGTTTAGTATGTAAACGAGTTATAAGTGTGGTGGTGTTATGGTGGAATACCCAATCCAAGTACATGAGAAAACACAAAGCCCATCACCTGAAGAACGAATCAAAGCGATAAAATACATCTATGATAATATCCACGATTTTGGTGATATAAAAGGTGTGTGGGAAGACCTGCACAGACTAACACAAGATGAAGATGAAGAGGTTAGACGGAGAGCGATCGGTGCTCTGGGACGGGTCTTTGCGTATATACCGGATAAAGGTGAGGCGTGGGAAGACTTGCGCCGGCTAACGCAAGATGAAGATGAAGATGTTAGGCGGAAAGCGGCGGATACTTTGGGGTGGGTCTTCGCTGATTTGCCGGATAAATGCAGGGCGTGGGAGGATCTACGCCGACTAATACAAGACGAAGATGTTAGATTATGCGCGATCAATGCTTTGGGACGGACTTTTGCTTTTGTACCGGATAAAGACGAGGCGTGGAAATATTTACACAGGCTAACACAAGACAAAGATAAACAGGTTAGATGGATTGCGGCGGATGCTTTGGGGTGGGCATTTGCTTTTGTACCGGATAAAGACAAGGCGTGGGAAGATCTGCACAGGTTAACGCAAGACGAAGATGTTAGACTGTGCGCGACTGATGCTTTGGGATGGGCTGCTGAGTATATGCCGGATAAACGCAGGGCGCGGGAAGACATACAAAGATTATCACGTTAAATGGTGTGACCAATACTTCGAATGGGTCTTTGTTTATGATAGGGGGATTCGCGGAACAACCGTGGACGTGGAAAGCTATTGATGTACTAATAAAGCGCTTGAGTAGGGCTGTCTTCGAGCGCTACTTTCAGTCCACGTAGTCGAGATTGATGGCTCTCGCGCCCACCGCGCTGGGAAGCACAGTCCCGAGCCTCTTCACCGTCGCCTTATTCCCTCCGTACAAGACGATGAGGATACCGAAGCCGTGATGCTCGTAGTAGAGAGAGGCGTCCTCGCGAACCAGGAAGTGGTTCTCCCGGTCGCTGAACCACAGTGGGGTGAAACCCTCCCGATCCACGATGTCGCGAACCAGTCCCGGACCATTACCCAAATTGGTTCGAGTTGTCGTCGCTCGCAGGTCTCGCTCGCTCGCGCTCCAACTTGCAACGTTAGGGAACCGCAATTCCTCACAACGTTTGAAGGCACACTGGAATGTCCACTTCTCGAAGCTGCCGGCGAGAAACCTGATGTCCTCCCCAAAATTGGTGTCGTGGACCTCCGGTTCTTCCGGCCGTCCTCGCAGGTCCAGCGAGATATCGTCGCCGGTCTCGTATCGTGCGATGATGGGCAATTCGGGGTTGTCGATATCCTCCGGATCAGGGTCGGCCGAGTAATAGGCGCAAAACCTGCTCAGCCTAGCATCGGCCAGGACAGTCCGGAAGATCCCTCCATCGTCCTCGCCCATACGCGATAAGAATTGCAGGTAGGACTCCGGAAGACTGAGCCCGGCACGCGCCAGCCCCGATACTTCCAGATACCGTGCGATGTCATCCTCTCGTGCGGGACTGATCGTCTCCGCCCAGCATGGGTCGACCGGGCTAATGTACTCCGTCAGACGATCCACGAAAGTGGCCGCCACGCCAGATCGGGGCTGTCGTTCAATCAGATTCATTGGCGTGCATAGAGATCTCCCGGGAGTTCTCCGGGTTTTCCACGGTAACAAAGAAGTTAATCGATCCAACACTAACGATTCACCCTCACCAATCGTTTCTTTTCTATGCGTTACAACCGTAAAGAGTTGCTGAAACCAATTTAACTCCAAATCCGCACCGCGTTTTACTCGGTCCAGTATTTATGGTGCAATCTGCTGACAATTGCAAAAAAATTATCTCGCTTTTACTTCACTTGTCTCACTACCATAACCGATAAAATAAATATTAGAAAAATTGTATAGAAAAATCTATACTAATATTTTTTTGTGTTGTGGTAAAGATCTTCAATGACGGTGATGGGAACGGTTTCGGATCGAAAGGCTTTTATGTGTGGACGTATTAATAATAATCACAGTTTTAAAACTAAAATCGATGTAAATTTACTTACGATCAGAACACATGTTTCCCCTAAAAATAGATGTTTTGCAATATGTTTTAAATGGTTAATCGAGTTAGAACTTCGAGTTAGACGAAGCCGAAAATTGGAGACTATCGGGTAACGTGGTGTTACAGCATCGCGCTCCCGAATAGACTGTGATACCTGAGATCAAGTATCAACGCACTTTAAAATTGGATGTCATCGGATATAAATTTGTGGTCCGAGCTTGATCCCCCAGTAGAATAGTTTGTTTCTTGTTCGTCCGGGTTGACGCCCGAAAAGTGTTGTTACAAACTGAGGATAAAAATAAATGACAATCTTCACCCAGAATTTGGATAGTATAGACGAACGAATAATCATAGAGGTCAAACAGACGCCGGGAAGTAGACTGGCAGATCTCGCTCGTGGACTTTGTTTGCCGTTAACTACGGTGAGATATAGGTTGATCGAGCTCGAACGTCTTGGTCTGGTACGTATAGAGCGCGGCCGACGTTTGATGCGAATTTTTCCCGTAGACACCCAGCAGAGTGCAGAGTAGGGTGTTTTATCGACGATGTTTTAGACCTGCATGCAACAAGAGACCATGTTATCGGAACGACCGCCCTCTACGACTACTACAAAACCTGGACAACCGAAATGGACACAAGTCCAATAAGTTAAAAACAGTTACTACCCGTATGAAGGAGAGAGGGTATGAAGTAGTTAAGGGAGCCCACAACATGAGATACTTTAGGGGAGTCAAGATTCGAGATAAGGGTGTAACATTGGTTACACTCGACAACAACGAAAATCAGCCCCCTTTGATTTCAGAGGTTACATCGGTTACTATGGTTACCGATTTTAGTGTTTTTCCTCATAAGGAAAATAATATGGGAAAATACCAAAACTCGGTAACCATAGTAACCCCGGAGTCAAAGAACCCATCGGCGCTTGCTGGGTTACAACCAAATTCTGGTAGTAACCATGGGGTACCCGGTATGCCACAGAAAGATCGTCTGAAGATAGTACATAGCACTGTTCGTGATGTATCCAAAGGGGTGTATTCCAAGTCGGCGCCCATAGGCTTCATCTGCAATAAGTTAGCTGACAAACTCGATGAATCCACGATAAAACAAGATCTCGCGTACCTGCTAAAGATTGGTGAGGTCGTAGAGGTATCGCCAGGTCGCTATCAGACGACGGAGGGGATAGTATGACTAAACGCTGCAGCGTCTGCGTCTCGGCACACTGGGCCACGATAGATAAACGTCTTGTTAATGGGGACCGCTTGCGGGAACTAGAGAGCGAATACAACCTATCACGCTCGGCGCTATCAAGGCATCGGGCGGATCACATCAACGTTGCCCTCATCCGCACAGCGCCCGTCGAAGTGATCGCTAGCAACGCGAGTCTAACAGACCAGCTGAGGGACATATAGGATAGGACTATGCGGATCCTTAATGGTGCGGTCGTTCTGAACGATCATAGGCTTGCGTTTGTCGCGATCCGGGAGGCCCGTGCGAATCTGGAGACGTTGGCGAAAATTGAACTCGTCCTATCTACGGTAGCGTCCCAGCGTAGACAGGAGCCTGTCGTCGATGTATCTGCGAGCCTCGCCGAGTGGAGGGCCGAGTTACTTAGAAGATCGGGGATCCGAGGCGATTGAAAACTGTATCGTAAAACCAAATCCCATAGAGAAGGCCGGAGCGGCCGTCCAGCATATTATGTGTGTGTTTGTGCTGGCCTGTCGATGAATCGTATTTGGTTGCGTTCGTCGGGTATACTACTGTTGATGTAGTTCGATCTGCTCTTGTATGGGTCGGCGTGATACACCCGTATCATGTTGTGTGGATGGCTGACTTGGATCCTATGGGTGAATTTTATCAGGTTGTCGGAAACGGTTTGATGTTAGGTGTTAACAAAGTTGTGTGCGATCTAGGCGGTAATACGTGTAACCATGAAATAAACGGCTTCGAAATTTGACATAGAACATGATAATAGGCTGGGTGATTTGCCTTCTCGGTGTTTTACGTTGCTTGGCGGGTATTTGGTGTTGGTTATCTCATCTGTAACTGCTTGGTTTGATTCGAATTTACAATGGACTATAGTGGGTATTGTGTAAACAAGTTTGAAATATAATTACGACATAGAATAATTTCGGATTATCTGTGATGGTTTAGAGGGTGCGAGTATTGGATGATGTTGAAAGTCGGGAGATGGGTAGATGTCTTGCTATATTAGGGGACCGGCTCGGCATTATCATGGTTGATGGGGATTTGCGGGTTAGTTATGCGAATCGGACTGCTGAGCAACTTTTGGGTGTGTCTCTGGGATCGCTTTCTGGTAAATATGTCAAGGATTTGCCTTTGAATATACGGGCTGCGATCCTGTTGGAGTTTAAGCAGGTGGTGAGTGACCAGGCTCCTGCGATGGTGGAGAAGATGTACGGTTTGGATATGCGGTTGAAGTTTAACTTGTATCCTGCTGATGATGGTGTTGTCATTATAGTCGATGATATTTCTGAGCGGTGGGTGGAGACGGAGTCCATGCGTATGGCTTTGCTCACGATCAACAGTCTGCCTGATATCGTGTTCATGGTCCGTAAGAACGGTCGTATTATCAACGCTAACGATTTCGCATGCGATCTGACCGCGTACTCGAAGAATGAGTTGAATGGGATGATGATCCATCAGGTTCTACCCGGTTTGGATATTCAAGGGTCGGAGTGGGAAGGCGCTGAGCCTAATCGGGTTGTGGAAGCCGAGTTACTGCGGGCGGGGGGCGGTAGTATACCTGTTGAAGTCAAGGTGAACCGGAGGAAGATGTACGGTTCGATAATGTATTTGGTCATCGCTCGAGACATCACGGAGCGTAAGCGTGCTAGAGAAGAGGTGGAAGATGCGAAGAGTCGGGCTGAACTCTACCTCGATTTGATGAGCCACGATATCAACAACATGAACCAATCTGCACTCGGATTTTTGGAGATAGCACTGGAAAAACTGGTGTCGAACAGGCGGCTCGGGTTAGAGGATGAGCCGTTGATTAGGACGCCCTTACAGGCGGTAGAGAGTAGTTCAAAATTGATCGAGAACGTCCGGAAGATCCAGCTGTTATCAAGCGAGGGCGTTAAAACTATACCAGTAGATTTGCACGACCTCATGGACGAGATAAAATCCACATATCATCGGACAATCGATAAGGGTGTTACAGTTCGCATCCAGGATATCCCACACTACAAGGTCAGTGGCAATGAACTGCTCAGGGACGTGTTCATCAATATCATCGATAATGCTATAAAGCATAGCATGCCGGATGTTTTGTTAACGATCGATGTCAACGTGAAGTCTGTCAATCAAGATGGTAGAACCTATTACGTGTGCGCTATAGAGGATAACGGTCCCGGAATACCCGACGAACTGAAACCCAAACTATTCCGCAGGTTCCAACGAGGCGGCACAAAAGCGTCCGGCAAAGGCTTGGGATTATACCTCGTAAGAACACTGGTGGAAAACCTCTACGGCAAAGTACACGTCGAAGACCGGGTGCCCGGAGACCACACGAAAGGCGCAAAATTCGTGGTCACATTACCGGCCATTAACGAGTAACAAATTTTTATGGGGGCTTCAAGTCAAGCGTAGGCTTGTAGTACGATAAATAGCTGACCGATAATCGTTAAATCTAATGTGGATCAATGTGTTGTTGAGGGTATCTGGCTTACAGGACAATGAAGTGCCAAATAAACTGTTTATTTGACCGTTTCCAAAATAAACTCAAATCGGCATGCCGAAGGCGCAAAGCGGGCGAGGTGGGATTCGAACCCACGATATCCGGCTTAGGAGGCCGGCGCTATATCCTGGCTAGGCGACCCGCCCAGAATCTGCGAATCCTAAATGTCCATACTGCTATATAAAATCTGCGATATTAGACCTACCATGATCCCAACCGCTATTCATAAAACAGGCACACTGACGGCCTGCGAAGTGGTTAAGTATCGTAGAAAGGGTGTTCGGCGCCCTGCCGCCGGCGTGATCACAAAGCTTGTATGCATCGTCGTTGGTCTGGCAGCGATTTGCATGATTGTTGACGGTCAGGATTTCTAAAAAAGCGATCCGCTAATTCGGTTAGCGGATCCATAGTTTATCGGTTAGCGGCGGCCTTAGTCTTAATCCTAAATAGTATTACTGCAGTGGCGTGGCGAAAAAATGGTGTGTCGATGTTTGTATTTATACCATTTTATTCTTGATCGACTCCCGTATTTGCTCGTCGTTCATGAAGAATACTGGGCCATCGAAGGCAGGGTTGCCATTGATGGAGGTCTCGCACATGGCGGGGCTGCCGGTTGTCCAGTAGTCAACTACCTTGACGCTGACGCCTTCAACGCCCTCTACGGCATTCCGGATCTTCGCCGCGATCATGAAGGGCATGTGACACTGGTGATAGACGCCGATTAGCAGTACATTCCTCCCGGCGTCGCTGAAGTTGAGTTCCTCGGTCCTTGGCCTGATTTCATCGCCTCTGATCGGGTAGCGAAGCAGATATCGCCCGGTAGCATGGCCGCTCAGTTCGATGGCGTCCTTGAATCCGTAGTCGTGGTAGAAATCGTACTGCATGACGGGGGCATTTTTTAGTGTGAGGACATCGATGTAGCGGCATTTCTTACCAAGGGGCTTGTCGAACCACTTTCGGGCGAGCATTTCGTCCAGGATGGCTTTTCTGACCTGGACGCCGGCGTCCTGTTTATACCATGCACAGTCGATGACCATTGTCCTGGGCTGATCTGCAGCTAAATACCCTAGTGGGTGCGCTGATGCTGGTATGGCTTCGACGAAACCTCTGGCTTTGCCGTCCTCGCCGTATGCCAGCATGCCTACAGTTCCGAACTTCCCGATCATTTCCAGCAGCCACTGCTTTCGGGCCTCTCGACCCTCGTTGAAGTGTGGGTTTCTGTCAAGTCCTGGCATGTTGCCGCAAACGCTCATGAGATCGTCCACGTTTTTCGCCGTAATATTCTCAAAATTGAATATCATACTATCGTGTCCGGCCACATGTTAGCAGATGGTGGCCGATATTGGATTGGCTGTCTTTATTAAAAAGCATACAGATAGCGATCTGAAAGTAATGTCCGAAATGATGAGAGCAGAACTTGTGGGATAATTGCTATCATCGGACGTAATTTCTAATCTTTCTAATCTTTCTAATCTTATTGAATAATACTTGGGCTTTACTCGCAGCTAGAACCAGGATAATAATAAGTCCTCCAGTGCATGCGCAAAATAGCCCACCCCCAATGAGAGCAAGACCATGCAGATTACGACCCTGCGCCAGTTCATGCATCCTAAAGATCGGGATAGGGACCGGGTATCGGATATGGAGCAGCCAGGTGGGGATGTGATCGAGATCAAGAGTAGCACCAGCAATACCGCCGATGACGCCGCAACAAAGGACAGGGTGAAGTGACATAACTCGAAAAATGCGATCTGCCATAAGGATAAGCTGCTCCAACCATTGCTTATCCCTTCTCCGAACGGCCACACATTAACCTCTAACTACAAACAGCACTTCGTTATTTAATGTTATCGGTTACAAGGTGTTTATCCGTAAAAACAAGCCCGAGCAAGGAGTATGCTGATCAGTCATGTTTACTCCGCGAAGCGAGCGGTAATCTCTTCCCCTGAGGTCTGCGCATCGAGCAGTCGGGTTACGAGGGCGGAGCCTTTGGGTACTTTGATTACGGCGCCTTTGCCGATGGTAGCGGTGAAGAGATATCTGTCGCCAGCAATGATCTCTACGGTCTCTCCGGTGTACATGGGGGGGAAGTTGAGAATAACGTGTTTTTTGGACTCGTCGACTCCGATGGGGATGCTATCGCCCTTTTTCTTTGGGGCTGTGATAACCGGCTCTTCTTCATTAGATCCGCCCTCGTCAATGGGGCGTACATCAATATGCATATCTAGGTTCCTTTCTATCCTTTTGATTGTACTGCCGGATTTGCCCAGCAGCCCGGCGATATCGCGTTTGTTAACTCGAACGATAGCGCTGTTTTCATTCTGCATTTCGACTTCCACATAGCCCCGAACATACTTGCCGATCACCTTCTGAACCTCGCGGGATGCTAGTTTCATCGCCGCTCTTTGGGGCTTTTTCTCCGCACCGACGGGCATGACGACGACCTGCTCGCCATAAGTGTATATCTCGTACTCGGGTTTGCCGCTCTCCATCTCTTTGATCAAGATGACCGGGCGTGCCAGATCAGCCTCCTGCATGCCGTGAGGCACTTTTACGGTAAAAGTGAGGTCGTATACTTTCTCGATGGTGCCCGCGTCGATGAAGACCACGGTATCCACTACCTGCGGTATTACTCCGAGTTCGATCCGGCCGATGAACCGCTGGATAGCGTCGATGCCACGGGTCGCGTGGACGACGCCGATCATGCCCACGCCCGCGAGCCTCATATCTGAGAAGATGGAAAAGTCGGGGGTCTTCCGGAGTTCATCGTAGATTGTGTAGTCGGGCCTGACGAGCAGGAGGATATCCGCGGTGTTTTCCATACTACCCTCTAGCGGCGCGTACTGGGTGATCGATTCTGGCAGTTGCAGATCCCTTGGTGATTCCATGGTCTTGATGATGAAGTCATGGGAAAGCAAAAATTCTGCACATGCTTGGGCGAAGGTGGATTTGCCGGCCCCGGGAGGCCCTGAGATAAGGATGCCTCGGCGCTTCTCGATCAGACGCTCTTTGAAAGTTTTGCTGAACGCGTAGTCTTCTATGGAGAGACGGGCGATCGGTCTAACTGAGGTGATCTCCGGGCCGTCGGAGAAGGGCGGCATCGCGATGGCAATGCGTAGCGAACCCAGTTGGACGACAGTCGCCCCATTCTTTTCCATCTCAATGAAGCCGTTGGGGTCTGATTTCGCTCGTTCTAGTATCTCATGGGCCATTCGCCAGATATCCTTGTCAGTCAGCTTGCCATCCTCGATCTTTTCCAGCCGCATACGACCGATGCCGCCCCGTTTGGCCATAGGTTCTACACCGGCCTTGAGGTGCACTGACATGGTATCGTCGGTAAAGTAGTTCATGATAGCTAGTGGCTTTAGGGGTTCACGTTCGGGCCTGATATAGATCACATCGATGCCCGTGGCTCGGGCCACGGTCGCCTGAACCTTATCGCAGGTAACAAATTTGGCCGCGAACTTGGCCGCGATGCCCCTGATCATGGCGTCGATCTCCCCGGCGGGCGCCAATTTTATCTGCTCCAAAGTCGGACGCGGGCCAGTATACTGTAGCTTGATCCCGCCCTCTGTGTGCATATCGTGGAGCTTTCGAAGTTCTTCGAGGCCGTTGAAGCCGATTTCTCTACCGCGGTTCGCTTGGGATTCCAACTCTGAGACTACGGCTTCTGAGATGATGATATTGGCATCGCGGTATTCACCCGACTCGACCCTCTGGGTGATGCTGCCATTGATGATCGCGCTGGTGTCCGGCACTATCTTCAGGTTAGTCATGCTCGGTTGCTCCATGGTATGTCTGTATGTCGGGCTTTAAATCATCCCCTCAGTTACCGTAGACGTTTCGGGGGTCGAAGACTTTCTTCCCTATGATCGTTCCATCGATGGTACTGTAAAAGCACGAGCGGTAGCCCGTGTGGCAGGCTGCGACCTCTTGGTCGACCAGTAGCAGCAGACAGTCTCGGTCGCAGTCGATCCGGATCTCTCTGATCCTCTGATAGTGGCCTGAGGACTCGCCTTTCTTCCATAGCTTTCCACGGCTGCGGCTGTAGTAGTGGGCGATGCCGGTGCTGCGTGTCAGATCGAAGGCTTCCCGGCTCATCCAGGCGAACATGAGTACCTCCAGCGTGCCAGCGTCCTGTACGATGACTGGCACTAACCCTTCCTTGAATTCCGGATCGATCATTATGGCATAATGCGCGGCGGGAACGTTTAAAGGTTTTTATCATCCGGGAGCGCGG
>DATHCY010000235.1:0-26470 GCA_035319305.1 Methanocella sp. | reverse complement strand
AGAAAAATTCGCTGGAGAGGACCGCCGGATCGTAGCCTTTCAGAAGCTTTCGTTCGACCATCAGGCGGAATAGCTCCTCGAAGATCTGGTCGCCGAGACCGACGATGTTATCCCTGAAAAACCGCCTGATCTTCTCGTTGTGGTACTGTTCGATCGCTATGATCCGCCAGATCTTTTGCGTCGCCGGGTCGCTCATGAACCCCAGGTAGAAGGCCCCGAACTCCTTGAAAAATTGCTCCAGTCCGATCTCGGCAGCTCTATCCGCGGTCTGCTCGAGACTCGGGGCAGCCGCGGAGCTCCGGGAAATGTAGTAGCTCAGGATCTCGTCCAGGATCGAGTCCTTGCTCTCAAAGTGCCGGTATATCGAGCTGTCCTTGATGCCGACCGCGGCTGCGATCTCCCGGATCGACACCGCGTCGTAGCCCTGCTCGGAGAAAAGATTGATGGAGGCGAGGAGGATCCGTTCCCTGGTCCTCCGGCCATTCCGAGTTCCGGCGCGTTTTCTATCCCGAGATCGGGGAGGTTCGGTCTTGTCGTCAGTTCGCTTCATGTCGCCCGCCTGGATTAGAGAGTAACTAACCAAAAAGATACTGCGTTTTGTCATAAATATCTTAGGCTGGAGAGATGAGAGGTAGTGGATCAGTCAGTACAGGCTGATCCATTGCCAGTCGGCAAGGTTACATCATTTCTCCCTATAGCAGGTGCTTTGCCACAAACCCAACTAAAGGCAACGCGATCGCTGCTATCAGTTTCTTGACCGGCCCGATTTTTGCCTCGTAGTAGTACGTTTTACCACGATAGTACTGGTAGCAGGCTGGCACGAGTTCTTTAGCTTCGGTAAAGCCACCTTGAAAAACCCGAAAGATCAGGTAATCTTTGATGCCCGGCTGAGGTAATCGCCTGTTCAGGCAAGCTTTGTACAATTTTTCGGCCCCTATCTGTATCGCCTTTTTACTTCGCCGGACGGCCCTCTCGTTTTTTACCGGATATGCGGGAGTCGAGACCGATAGCTCGTGGACGATGCTGGCGCCGCCGAGAGCCTGGCGGAGCGCCACAAACGCTTGTTTCCACCCTACACCATTGCTGTTCAGGACGAGCATGGTTTTCTGGCGGAAGAACCTGGGCCGATGGTGAGTATACATAAATCGGTCAATGAAGTTTTTCATCAGCCAGCTCACGTTGTACACGTAGATGGGGGAGGAAAGGATCAAACCGTCCGCCCTCAGCATCTTTTCCTCTATCGTAGCCCGGTCATCCTGCAGCGGACAGCGATCCTCGCCCTGTGGTACACAGCTAAAACAACCTTTACACATGCCCAGGTTGGCGTCTTTGAGAAAGATGTACTCGAACTCCACCTCGCCTAGGTCATTCATGTGTCGTTCGATCTCCCTGACGACGGTATAGCCGCTGCCTTTGCCCTTCGGGCTGCCCATGATCGCCACGATCTTCATGAGTCTGGCCTCGCAGCTTTGTGGGTTTCGCCCTCGTCGGCGGGCAAGAGATCTTTAACAGCCATCATGAATATGGGCAGGAGAACACCAACTGACAGCCTGGCGATCGGGCTGATTCCCGTCTCGTAGTAATACTCTTTACCGCGATAGTACTCGCTGCAGGCGGGCAGGTGAACTGACTCACGCATGTTGTAGGCTTTGGAAAACCGGAACATCAGGTAATCTAGGATACCGGGAGCAGGCAGGTTTGTATCTAGGCATGTCCTGAACAGCTTTTCAGCCCCCAGCCGTATCGCCTTATCATTTCGTCGGAGGGCCTTCTCGCGCAGTGGATACCACGGTGTCAGGACGTACAGTCTGTGAACGATTCGAGCGCCGTTTACTGCAAATCCAAGCGCGGCAAAGTCCCCTTTCCCTCTGCCCCCGCCGCTGTTGAGGACCAGCAGGGCCTTCTGGTGAAAGAACATCGGCCGGCCGATCGTATACGCGAGCCGGTCGATAAAATTTTTCATCAGTCCGGTCACTCCCCTCGCGTGGATGGGCGAGGAGAGGATCAGGCCATGGGCCCCCAGCATCTTTTCCCGGATCTGCGCAAGATCATCATCCTTGAGAGGGCATGTATCCTCGCCATGAGCCATACAACTCATGCAGCCTGTGCACATGCCTATATTAGCATCCTTAAGGAAGATGTATTCGAACTCCACCTCGCCAATCCCTTTCATGTGTTGCTCGATTTTCCTGATAATAGCATAACCATCGCCTCTGCCCTTTGGGCTTCCTATAATTGCCGCTATTTTCATGAGAATGACCCCGCAGTTCAGCTAGTAATCGCTAGCAAATTATCCATAGGAGCTTCGATTATTTAAAGTTAGCTAGCATATGCTAGCGAAACGATTATCCGGATCAGGCTGAGGTCGATCTGTTCGGCTATTAAGCCGGCGGAAGCTATTTAGTTGATCAGAGGACAGGAATAATACAAGAAGGGCATAATTATGTTGAAGTACGACCTGCACAGCCATTCCCGATACTCTAAAGACGGAATTATGGATGTGAGGGATCTGATCAAAATCGCCAAAAAACGAGGCTTGAACGGCATCGCTATCACCGATCATGACACAATCAGGGGTGGCATGGAAGCAGTCAAGCTGAAACCCGAAGGCATCGACGTGATCTGCGGTTGTGAAGTGAATACAGACAGAGGCGACGTGATCGGACTATTTTTGACTGAGGACATCAAGTCTCGGGAACACGTCAAGGTAATCGAGGAGATCAAAGCGCAGGGAGGTGTTGTCATCGTGCCTCATCCGTTCGATAGTATGCGGGGTTCTGCATTCTGGCTGAACGACCACGACGCGCCTCTTATCGATGCTGTGGAGGTTATCAACGCCAGGTGCATCTTCAGGCGGTACAATGATATGGCGGATTCGTTTGCCACCCTGCATGGTAAGGCGAAGGTAGGCGGAAGCGACGCCCATTTCGGAGCAGAGATCGGCAACGCCTGCACGCTGATCGAGGAATGTATTGATCCAAGGGAGGCAATTCTGAAAAGATCGACCGTGGCCTTCGGCCGCTGCTCATCCCCTGTATTCCACGTCCGAACTTCGGCGCTCCTGGTACAACGCAGGATCGGCCGTCGCAAAGTATTCTGACGGCCCGGTCGTTCCGGCCGGGACAAACGTTTTTCCGTCCGAAGATCGAGCCTGTCTTGTGCTACACGAAGACTGGCAGGGCGATTTTCTAGGTAAATTTTTCTTCAAGGGCAGAGGCTACGAGTATCGAGTTAGGGGATACGGCAAGCCAGTGCTCATCACTACCAGCATCTCTTCTGACTATGGCTCTTATGAGTGGCGGTTCATTTTCGAGTGTCTCGCCGGCACCTTTCAGGTATATGCAGCGGATATACTCGGGCCTGATTGTCAGTGGCGCAACCTCCCCCACAGCCCGGCATACTACGAGGGGTTCGTCAGGACGTTTCTTGAGACCGTCATAGGCAAGCGATCCTCCATCATCTCTGGCCCTGTCGACGCCCCGTTTGCGCTGAAGGCTTCCTTAGAGATCCCAAAGCTAGTCGATAAAGTACTCATTGTCAGCCATGACGGCGTATGGCGTATCAATATCCACGACAGGGTCTGTCGGTCTGTCCTGCGCCGTATCCTGCGCATGCCCAATATGGAGAACGTAACGCGCAGCAACGCCTCCAAGCGTATTAGAGTCGTTTTTCCTGGGAAGATGGGAAAGTTCTCCGCTAAAGAGCCAAGACCCATGTACGAGCGTCGCGTGAATCCAAAATACCCCCCTCTACCGCTTCTTTCGGAGAGGTGGTTTGTCGAACTGGCCTGTGGGACATCACTCATGCAGGCCTCCACCAGACCCTCGAAAAACATCCGGAAGTCACGGCACATTAGGGGAGAGATAGGCAAGTTCCATATCCCCCGAAATACCCGGCTCACCTGCTTCCGGCGGTCAGGTGAGCTGCCTGTACGAAAAGGCGCCCTCCAGTTCTGCGACGATGCCATCAGGTTTCTTGGCTAGAGGCCTCCATGACTTATGGTTCAACGTATTTAGTTAGTGGGGCTGTGGATGCGTTGATGAGGCCATGGAAACCCGAGGTTAAAACCATGGTTGCCGTCAAGGCACGGCAGCTCAAGCCATGGTTTCCCAGTAATGTTCGTCCCTGTCACCGCTCTATTTCGGGATGGGGAACAGGCATCGAGGGCTTGCTGTCTCTTCGAGCCTTGAGTGTGAAGTACACTAATAGTGCTGTGGCGATAATCGCCCCCATATTGCGCTTGAGATGATCACAAAAAAGTACGAGGGCGCAAAGAAAGCGGCCATAGAAGAATTCAAAATAGCCGAGAAACAGGAGCTGGTCGAAAAACCCCCTCCACCCCTATGCTGCATATTCGGTGATAAGAATTCGGAGTTCAAGATCCGGGATATGATGGAGAATGCCCGAAAAAGTGTATACTGCCGGACGTCTGAGAGGTATATGGGGTACGTCAAAAAGTTCGTAAAAAAAGGCATTACGCTGCGCCTGATAATAATGTCCGATGGCGATGGACCGCAAAAACAAATGGAGACCCTGTTCAAAACCGGCGATGTATGCATACGGACAGTGAGCATCGACCAGATAATGGATATGGCCGGCCCGGCCGAAAAGGAAGCCCAACGAAAAATGTCGTCCATAGTCGATATGCCCGATATGGAAAATATGTTCCTGCTAGTCGTCGACGACACGGAGGCGCTTATGGTCATACCAATAAAAAGCAACTCGCTCAATGCCATAACCTCGACGAACGGGACGGTAGTCTACATGATGAAGAGGTGGATTGAACTCAATGACACGGCGAACAAACCACCAGATAACCATTAAAAGCATTTTTTAACAACCTGAAGTCCCGCTGCCATCCGAAAAAGTCAAGCGTGGACGTAGCATCTTCACAGCGCCCCGCACCTAAAAAACCCTAGAGTCCTCAGAAATCAAAAAATTCATATATGAATAACCTTATCTTTTGTTCAGGCGCGGCTATGGTCTAGTGGCTATGACATGAGCTTCCCAAGCTCGAAGTCCGGGTTCAATTCCCGGTAGCCGCATGAAAGAAAACAAGAAAAATTATACAGTAATGGTATAGCAAGGGAAAATTTTTCTCAAATTAAGATAAAAACATCTTTCATATTACCTCAGACAAATCGGACTATTTCTAGCCCGTCACCTACAATATCTAATTAATATATTTAGATCGTAATTAACTGCTTGTTAAGAAAGAGTTAAATATGACTATGTCATAAATACCATCAGGGATTATCGGTAGGGATTAAAATGGATTTCATTGTAAATGAGATTACTAAACGTCTAGATGATTATCTGAAGACGGACATCAACGGTACACGAAGAGTAGTATTACAGGCATTTGTAAAACTCAAGAGGTTGACCGCGGACACGCTCCACAGGATCCTCGTCGAACGTAACTTTTCAATTACGCTGAAACAGGTCACTGCGATGCTGGGCGTCATACACTCCAAGCTTGGCATCCTACATGCACACAAGAACTCGTACGATGCCAAATACGAATACAGCCTGAAGGACAAATACTCCGGGATCGTCGAGTGGGCGCTTGCCAACACCCGGGTCACATTCTAACCTAGCCTGACCTTTTATTTTATTTGATGGGCACAGGTTTTATCAAACCTAGTCGTTTTAGCAGGGTAAATTTAACCTCTCAGCTCTTTCAGCATGCATTCCATTATTAACCAAACGACTATATAACATTAGAACATTCAGAGGTAAGGCCGGTCTCCGGCCTTAGCCTGAAGAAGAATCACGCCTATACCACCCACGGATGACAGCGTTTTTCTATGAAACAGGAAACCATAGCCCCCAGGGCGTGGTAATCCACTCTTAACAGTGTTGTCTATGACGATCCACTATGTCTATGTCATTGCGTTCAGCGGCGATCGTTTTCTAATGGTCCGACATGCCCGCAGGTCATGGGAGATGCCCGGCGGCAAGCTGAATCACGGTGAAGATCCCGAGGCTGGCGCCATACGCGAGTTCAGGGAAGAGACCGGATATGACGTGAGCAACCTCAGGGCGCTGGAACGCGAAGAGGGCGGACTAGTGTATTCGGGCGTGATCGGGAAAAAGCTCCCGATCACCCCTGATGCAAAAGAGATCGTCGAATTGCGCCTTTTTAGCGAGCTGCCATCAGATCTGTCGTTTCCGCTGGTTGAATATCAGAGAATGCTGGCTGCAGCACGACAAACGATAGAGAAAAGTCGGTTATAGTCCTTTTGATGGTTTTGCAATAGGTTATAGTGAGTCGGGTCCGTTTATTATCCACGCTTGTCGATGCCCTCGTGTTTTAACCAGTATTTTTGTATTTTCGTGATAACTATAGGAATCCTGGTAAGGGCGGATCGCAAGGGCGGATCGCAAGGGCGGATCGCAAGACTACAGATACCAACTACAGCAAACATGGGTGATGGGAATTTATATTCAAGCGTAGCATTTGTTCTCATTCGAAGGCTCTATGCGGCATATTTTTAATTGTAGTAGTCTGAGGAAACCCGGTTACAAGTACCACCGTTATTTCGGGTATAACGTATAATATCCGTATAGTCCCACCATATAAAAGATAGTGGAGGCGTTTTGTATGTATCATCCTGAGGGAGTGTATGCTGCTATGCCCACGCCGTTCCGGAGAAACGGCGACCTTGATAACGTATTGCTAAAAGAGCTCATGGCGCATTTTGAGGAGACGGATATAGATGGCCTGCTGGTCATGGGCACTGCTGGCGAGTTTGCGCTGATGAACGGGGATGAGCGGAGAAAAGTCGTGGAGGTTGCAGCGGGGGCGGTGAAAAAGATGGATCTGATTATCAACGCAGGGTCGGCTTCTTCCCGAGAGACGATAGCGCTGGCCAAGCACATCAAGGATGCGGGAGCCGATGCGGTGATAGCTGTGGAGCCGTACTTTTATCATCCCACACAGGAGGGGATCGCCCACCACTATCTGGACATCGTCGGTGCAATCGACTTTCCGGTTATGGCCTATAACATCCCCTCGTTTGCCGGTAACCGCATCATGCCCGACATTATGGATGACTTTGCGATGGACGAGAGGATCGTCGGGCTTAAGGACAGCGAGGGCGACGCGGCGAAACTGGCCGAATTCATCAACAGAGCCCCCAGGGAGTTCTCGGTGATGGTTGGAATGGATACCCTAGCCAGCACTGGGCTGGCACTTGGCGCAAAGGGCATGATGATCGGCAGTGCATGTATCGCGCCCAGGATATGTACGGAGATGTACAGGGCCATGTGCAGTGGCGATCACTGCAAGGCGTTTGAACTGCAGAAGTCGCTCAACCATGCCATCAGAGCCATGCAGGTCGGCACATTTCCGGCCGCTATCAAGTATGCGCTGACAGTGCAGGGGTTTCCGGCAGGTCATGTCAGGGCGCCGCTGCAAGAGCTCTCCGACGATGATCGCGTTAAAGTCGAGAATCATCTCAGAAATGCGGGCATCATCGAGGAGATATTTGCATGAAAGGTCTCTGAGTCGAGTTGCTGCGGATTAACCTGACGGATCGCACTTACCAGATAGGAGATCCCTGACATCACCAGAGCCTGCCTATGATGAAAAGCTCTGGCTGCATACCACGCGCGGTGCGGGAGATCAGGAAAAATAGGGGTCTGCGCTACAAAGAACTTCTTGTACCTCTTCATGAGCGTGATCATAGGCAACTGCAACGCCAACCGGAAACAGTACCGCATCGGCAACCTAATCGCACCTGACGGCACGTTCCCGACTCATGCATGGGCGGATGCCGAGAACTCAAGCTAAGATTTGCCGGCTACGATAGTATCATTCTCGAAGGCGTATCTTGATCTCCGGTGATAGTTGATTATGGGTGACAACATCAATCCTGGACGCTAAGGATCCTCGGAGGCCGAATACCCGGGACCAAATCTCGATGGGGGGTTAACGCGGCGGGATGGCTGTCCTATGAATTATCAGCAGGGCAGTACGGGATGCGGAAAAAATCGACTGGTAATGGACCGATTACTACCTCTCTCTGCGGATGTGACAATAGTGGTGTGTCCGTTTGATAACGCTCGGTAGGTTGGATTACTAAATCCAGTTCGTCGTAGTGGCGAGGAGGGTCTATGTGAGGTCGCGAGGGTAGCTTAACGGTCCCGTGGTAAAGGTAGTTATCGTTGGGTACGCGGCAAAGATGTTCGATAGCCGGGGCTTTGAATTTCTGGCGGTCTACAACATGACTCTGCTCGATCTTCTCTTCGAGCTCCCGGATATGTCGGATAAGGGGCGCGGGGATCGATCTGTGATTCGGATTCGGGAAAGATCAACGAGTTTGTATCGGTGTTTATTAATAGTGGGTCGGCAGCGGGGAGATCCGTTCGTTGCAGGGAGCGGACACCAGGTTCTCCCCGGGCGCGGTCACGATGAAGTTGCTAATGCCAAGAGGTTAGCTATCGCATAGCTATCTGCCGGATGCTAATGTTAAAAAGGTGGGCGGCCAGAACCATTGCTGTTTTTAATAGAGATCAGATTTAAAAAAGCCAAAAGATAATTGGGTTTGGTCGATATTATGAAAATTGGCGTTATGCACTGGGCGTTTCCCCCTGTAGTCGGAGGTGTCGAATCACATCTTGTTTATCTTTATAAAGAGCTGGCCAGGAGAGGGCACGCGATTTCGCTGCTTACCTGCCCACACCCGGAGAGGGACGATCGGTCAAGCCGCTGGATCAACATCACCTCAGAAGAGTATATGAGCCTGGAGTTCCTACAGCGCAAAGCCCCTGTATCCGGTCGGTATGATCGCGTGTACGATATGATGGAGCGGTTCATCGTCCGGGAGAACCCTGAAATTATCCACGCACATAACTTCCACTATTTTATACCCGATCATGCCGAGTGTCTAGATGAACTGTCCAAGAAGTACAGCATACCTATCGTGCTCACGATACATAACTACTGGGAGGACGCCCTGTGCAGGCACTTGCTCAAGGATATCGGCTGGGATAAGATCGTCGCGGTCAGCTACCACATGAAGAGCCCTTGCATATTCGATGCGAATCTCCCGCCGGACAGGGTAGAGGTCCATTACCACGGGGTCGATCTGAGCAAATATGACGTGGCGCCCGACCGGGAGACAGCCAAATCCAGGCTTGGCCTGGAGGGTAGGAAGGTGGTGTTTCATCCGGCAAGGGCGTGCAAATCGAAAGGGACCCTGCACAGCATTGAGGCGGTATCCATGCTCATGGACAGATACCCCGAGATCTGCCTGGTAGTAAGCGGCAACGGCGACTCTGTGGACTTCGAAAATGAGCGTCCTGCGTTTAGAGAATGTACCCGATCGTTTATCAAGGACCTAAAGGTGGGCAATAATATCCTATTCATCGCGGCAACCAACGATGAGATGCCCTGGTATATGCAGGCATCCGATATCATACTGTATCCAACGATCATGCCCCAGGGTGAAGCCTTCGGGATCGCCCCGGTCGAAGGGATGGCATGCGGTAAGCCGGTCATCGTCACTCGGAGCGGCGGCCTGGTGGAGAGCACTCAGCACGGGATCAATGGTATCGTGCTAGACCCAGATCCTAATACGCTGGCCGCGCAGCTGGCCGATAGTATCGAGAAACTGATCAAGAACCAGGAGCTTGCCAGGTATTTCGGGGTCAACGGCAGAGAGCTTGCCCTTGAGAGGTTTGACTCGCGGAAGATGGCCCTGAAGATGGAAGACCTTTACCACCGGCTGGTGAACGCGAGCATCGTGAAAAAGGTAGATCGCATGAACACCGTGATTGAGCCTGGACCAGATAGCAAAGGCATTGGAACCAGCTACGCGGACCAGTCGAAGATCTAGATGGCACAAGGCTTCCGCTTATGAACGATACCATAGTCATAAACGAAGGTACGACCTTTATGGTCACAGACAACATGGGCAACGTACCCAGAGGCACCCCTCTCGGCCTATTCAGATCGGATACTAGATACCTGAACAAGTATATACTGAAGCTCAATGGTACAAGCATGGTGCCGCTGAGCTTCACTCGGCGGGGATACATCGCCAATATATCCCTGACCAATCCCGAGCTGATCGGAATAAACGGGGATAACGTGCCTGAAGGCACCCTTCACATCCTCAGGACGATGTTTATCAGCACAAATTTTTATGAGAAGCTTTTCGTAAAAAACACGAATAGCGTCCCGGTCAAGCTTCAGCTAGAACTCTCCTACGATACCGACTTTCGGGACATCTTCGAAGTAAAAGGAATCAGCCAGGTACGTCGAGGCCTGCGGGCGTTGATCGAAGGTGAGGAGGGCAAGAACATCATCCTACGATACGAGGGCCTTGATAACGTGATCCGCAGAACAGAGTTCTATTTCAAGCCGGTTCCGGAAATCTACTGGGACATGGCAGTATTTAACGTTGAAGTCGAGCCCTATGAGACGAAGGAGATCGACATAGAGGTGGTCATGACCCTGGGCGGGGTACCGGTCATACGGCAGGAGTACGGCGTGGCCAAGAAGGAGATCGAGGAGTCATACGACCAGTGGCAGCGCCAGCTCACCCAGATATCTACGGACAGCGACGTGATGAACAGTGTCATTGAGACATGCATACTAGATTTACGATCACTGATTATCAATACCAAGAAAGGACTGCTAGTCCCCGCGGCAGGCATCCCGTGGTACGATACGATCTTCGGTCGGGACAGCCTGATTACCAGCCTGCAGACGCTAATGTTGAACCCGACCCTTTCTCAATCGACGCTGCGGTTTTTAACGATCTACCAGGGCAATAAGGTAGATACATGGACCGATGAGCAGCCGGGCAAGATCCTGCACGAGATCAGGGAAGGCGAGCTGGCCAACCTGCACCACATACCCCATACGCCCTACTATGGTACCATCGATGCCACGTTGCTATACCTAATCCTACTGTCGGAGTCTAATCGCTGGCTGGGCGACCCGGCCCTGCTATCCGACCTGCATAGCGGGGCAGAGGCGGCGGCACGATGGATCGACAACTACGGGGATCTGGATAAAGACGGATACATCGAGTACATCCGCATGTCGGAGAAACTTGGCTTGGTCAACCAAGGCTGGAAGGACTCCCACGACTCGATCGTGTTCAGCAACGGCAACCTTGCGGAGCCGCCAATCGCTCTCGCCGAAGTACAGGGGTATTCGTACGACGCCCGGCTCAGGTTCGCGGAGATGTACCCCGACAGCGAACTGACGGCCTTTATGAAGGATAGAGCAACAGACATTAAACGAAAGTTCAACGACCAATTCTGGATGCCTGAGAAGAACTTTTATGCGGAAGCCCTCGACAGGGATAAGCGACTTGTCGACTCCATCACATCCAATCCGGGCCATTGCCTATGGTCCGGACTGATCGATAAGGGCAAGGCCGGCTCGATGGCAAAACGCTTCCTGGACGAGGACATGTTCTCAGGATGGGGGCTGCGTACACTCTCGTCGAACGAGAAAGCCTACGATCCCCAGAGCTACCATGACGGATCGATATGGCCTCACGATAACTCGCTTATCGCCTGGGGGCTCAAAAATTATGGCTTCGCCGAGGAGTCAAACCAGATCATAACCGGACTGATCGAAGCGTGCAGGCACTTCGACTACCGTCTCCCCGAATTATTCTGCGGGTACCGGCGTGAGGAGAACAAGCCGCCGGCGATATACCATTCCACATGCAGCCCTCAGGCCTGGGCTTCAGGCAGCATCATCCTGTTTATCCAGACGATGCTCGGACTCTATCCAGACGCGCCGAACGGTAAGCTATATGTCAAACCAGCGCTGCCCAACTGGCTTAAATATGTCACGGTCAAAAACCTACGGGTGGGCAAAGGGAACCTCAGCCTAGAGTTCCGCAGGGTCAACGATAGAACAACGTTTGACGTGATCGGCAACCCGGGCCCGATCAAAGTAGAAGGTATATGAGAGACGGGGTCCTGATGCGGGTTACACATGGACGAATGTGACGACGTTCTTCCCGGGCAACCTTACATGCTATTGTAGTAGTCCATCACCATTGGTGGGTTGGGGGTGACCGGTTAATCGCTATCTGTAGCCGGCATTTTTTCGATAAACTCTTTTAAACTCGGGCATTGTACTCGTTAGCGGGTAGTTAGTTGATACCAGGAGGGTGTAATTTAAAGATGAAGGGAACTCTATACATCATGCCGCTTGTAGCACTGGCGATGCTGGCAATGATGGTTTCTCCGATCGGAGCATCTCTGTTTAGCATACCGAAACTTGGCCCGGATCATTTTTCACTTGGCAATACCCTGTCCAATAGCGTTGACACCCCGGACACGACCACAAAGGTGGAAAAGTCGATCTGGCCCATGAACGACCTCTCGACTTCCGCAGGGATCGGTTTGCCATTTGGAGGTTTTAATCCATTCTACAGCCCGGTCACATCCCACCAGTCATACCAGAGGATGATGATGACACCGGACGGAAAAAAGACGCGGATCCTCGATCGGACATACGATGGCAACACTGGCGAGCGCGTGACCACCACGGCGAACTTCTGATAGGGACGTTCGCCAACCTTTTCGTCCGCGATCCTTTTTTCGCCTATACAGCACAATTGTAGTCTATTCTTAGATATTTGCCCGCCGGCCAGCAACCATACGATACTATTGACCGTGGGACTGGCCATAGGCTGCCGATTTAGCTTCATGTTAAAATGACTATATGCCATTGATTCAGTGACACATGTCTTGAAAAATCATATTCCAGGCATATATGTCTCGAAAATTCATATCTCGCAGGCACACGTTTCGATAAAATATATCCCGGCATTACAGATTTTGACTGGAACGACAACCGGCATGCTTCAACGATATTTCGAATATCGCACGTCAATTACCATGGAAGACGAGCTTTTATTTGGGAAAAATATAAAAATACTTCTGTTCATGTGATTATTGTAGGGATGGGATTGGTTGTGCGGGAGGACTTAACGCACGCTTAAGATGTAGGATACATCGGTCGTCGTGGTCCGACTGCAGAAGTAACCCTCACCTTATCCATTACCCTCCCCATCACCCGGACGGTGATGGTTATCGATGCGGCGGTTAGGACAAACCGCCGCGCTACCCTCAAATTAAAAAGTACCCTCAAATTAAAAAGAAAAGTACTAAAAAGTACTACCCTCAAATATACCCTCAAAATAAAAACGACCCTCTTCAATAAAAAATGTCTACCCTCAAAAAACGTTTCATTTTCCCATTCTTTTCCATGTGCTACTTGCATATCTACGCTACTTGCATATCTACGCTACTTGCATATCTACTATTGAAACATATTTATCGTCGGGTCGCATAGACTATGATCGCACCTGGGGTATGAGAGAGATTGTCGAGAGAGCTTACGGATTTTGACTGGCAGATACTCAAGAAGCTTGCGCCGGAATTATGCGATGATGGTACCTGCGCCGGATCGGGCCGGAAGTATCGTTCGATACTGCCCCCTATATCAATGCATTATGCACAGTCACGGGATGATTTCAGGCAACGAATCGAACGGCTGACCGACGAGGAACTGGACTACCTGCTATGTCTGGCGGAGAATGGCGAAGAGAGCCTTACGTGCATCAGGTCGGAGCACAAGGAAGAGTTCATTGATATGGTCGGACGGAGGGCCTCCCCGGATCGGGCTTCTAGGCTGAAAAAGTTCATCGAGTTTATCGAGTCCGGTCTGATGTGAGCCACCTATCAAGCCACCGCACAACACACACGGTTGGTTATCCTTGCTATGTTTTGACGTTTCCCGACGGTTTTATCGTGGGGTACCATGAAAACACAAAACCTTTTTAGAGTTACCCACGTGAAATCCCTGCAAAAGTCAGAGTTATACGACCGTCCAGGTAGCAGCGTTCGTCATCGGTTACCCGGGTGATGATATCTCTTTGATCTTTTCCAGCAGCATGAAGGCATCCTCGGCTTTGAGGTTCACTGGATGTTCCCTGACGTACTGCAGCAGTATGTCGCCCTGCGAATCCGACAGGATGCCTCCCACTGTAGCAAGCTCCACGATCGTCGGATATGTGCGTTCAGGGTAATACATCCCGCCGATCATCGCCACCAGCGAACGCCGCTCTTCTGTGGTGATGAGGCCTTTTCCTTCCGCGGCTTTGAGCTGGTATCGGATATTGACCAGCGGCTGTGATATCTGCTCCCCGGTTGCGGGGTTGAAGGTGACGGCAACTTCGTCGTCGTCCGTGATACGGCCTGATCGGTAGCACTCGTATACCCGTCCCACTCCGATCATCCCAAAATCGGCGAGCTCTGCTGCTCGAAGCGCGCCCATGCTGGAGCTTCCGGCCACAGTGACGCCTTTCTTCATGACGGCGATGATCTCTTTATGACCGACTGCAGTTTCGTTGAAAAAGACGCCATCAACAATGCCGACGACCCGGGTTCCCTTCGGGAGGGAATTCAGATCGCCCCTGACGATCGGGGGACGGTAGTCAACGCCGGGGATGACCTGCCGGGCTTTTTCGGCCGACAACGTTGGCCCAGCGTAAATGACGATCATGAGGAGACCTTTCTCGAGGCTACCGAAGCCCTGGCCACAGACGCCTTCCTACACCTGCTGCCAATGCGTTCATGATCAATGGCATACATTTCCATGCCGGGGACGGTTACCCTGACTACAGGGATGCCGATCGCCCTAGTCAGATCAGTGATGATGACACCGTCGGACAGTAGTCCCTTGAGAATATCCACTGCTTTCACGATGTCGCCTTTGTGGGAACTGGTCGATAGGTCCGGCAACTCGTTTATACCGACTTTATCCCCGGACTCCGCATACCAGTGCCGATTCAAGCGCTTCATACGATCGTAGCCGATGGTGCGCGTGATCCGTTCCCGGTCCGTATCCTCCCTGCCGCCGTGTATCTGGGTCGCCCGGCTCTGCGCGACTTCGGTGAGCGCCCGCAGCACGGCTATCCTAGCGTCTAGGTGGGTGCCCGCACCCATAACCAGCAGCGCGGGGTCCGTCAGTTCTTTATCGTCAGAGGCGGCCATAACGGTAGGGATCCCTGTGTCGGTTGGAAGGTACCAGAGCTTGACATCGACCTTTGCCATAATGAATTTTTTATAGAGATCATAGGCGATGCCATCGCCCGGGCCGACGACGATTTCTCTGCCGGTGTTGCGGGTGGTCTCAGCCAGCGAAAGCGCATCCCGCTCCACGACCTCCATGAGCCCATGGCAGACCGCTTCTTCCAGCGTATTGCCTGAGGCAAGGCCGTTGGTGTTGCTGCGGAAAAGCCTGCATACAGCCGCATTATAAGGGTGGAATATTGCGTTGCACGGCAGCATAACCTCTTTTTTGCTCGCCAGATCATAGCTCCGGTACCATTCCAGCCTCACGTCCGTCATCAGCCTTCCAGGAAGGATCAGATTCTCGGGTGCCACCGCCCGGTATTTTTTCGAGACCTCATCGAAGGTACCTATGATGATCTTTCTTTTATCCGCCTTCTGCAACTCGGACGAGTAGCGCTCGACAGACTCCATAATCGCCGAAACTTTCGCCTCTACTGGGGTGGCGCCCTTGCCCGCGTAGACCGATATGGCACCTTTCTCCGATCCGGGGCGGATCGCAGAATAAACGGGGATGCCGATACGGTCCAGGCCAGATATCTCTGCCACACGGGTGACCCCAATATCCGGCAACAGCTTTTCTACCCGATTCAGCGTCTCTTCAGGAGGGACGACACGATGTGTATCCTTTGTATATCCCTTGGGAGTCTCTTTCAACGTTATTTTCATAGCAACCAACACCTGACTGACTGACTGACTGATCAGCTAGCTACCTGAGAGAGCGTGTCAACCACCATGCCCTAAAGGGCTGTGGTTTCCTGTTTTGCGGAAAAGCACTTGCCATTCCTATGGATGGAGAGGTGCAAATTCTCCTTCAGGTTTCGTACGGTTTCTCTCCGCCCGGGCAGGCTCCCGGCCCCCTTTACAACCGTCAGCACTCGCAGCCTTGCGAAGGACGCTCAAAAGGCGTCATTGTAAGGGGTACTAAGCGGTTTCGGCTTAAATACCTGACGAACGAACGAGACTCGATTCGCTCCGAAGCTAAAGCAACCGCGTTTTCTCTCGCTCTATGCTCGTTAGCCTGATCTGTCGTCTCTCATATAGGTTTGTGACTACCCACGCTAAAGCCCTCGGGATTTCGCGATCCCCACACCAGGTGATCATAAACATCAAGTTTATTACTGTCGAAGTCAGATTATTTTCGGGGAGAGCATGGAAGCAAGTGAATCTATCGTGGCATGCGATCTGTATGGCAAGCCCATCAAAATAGGTACGGCGGTTAGGTACGTGACCACCAGGACACTCGGCAGGGTTATCGACATGAAGACCGAGAACGATAGGACATGGGCGCAGATCGACACCACCAAGCTCTACTATGATACACACTATCTGACGGTCACCGATGATCTGAGCTCGGCGGAAGAAGATGACGAATCAGTCAAGGTAGATATTGCTGACATCGAGAAAAGGATCAGGGACATGGAAGAGGCCCTAAAGATAAAAGATGTACATACCGACAGTAGCTGCGAAGGCGGCGGCTGATCATACATAGTCATTCTATCTCAGGTGAGATGGCAATATGAATGCTGCCTGCTCTGTGTCATCAGATCTGAGCAATCAATCAGAGAGGAGAGCGCAGGCAGCGTTCGCGTTGCTGCTTCCCGGACAAGGATATCCGATTCGGTTACAATAGTATAAAACCCTTTAATAAGAACGGCTGCAAAATGTGTGTATTAATTATGCTGTAGCGCGTGCTTTTTTAGCGTTTTTTGCTGTGGCATTCTGGGCCTTTCTTGCTTTCATTAGCTCAGCATGGTTTGCGTTGGGTCCCGCGCCATCGTCCGAAACGAACGATTCCAGACGTTTCATCACTATCGGTTTTAGTTTCTCGATGAGCTCCGCATCGCCTCGGATCACTATCAGTTCACGCTGGATGTCGCTGATCCCGATGGGCACGTAAATATCGGTCCTTGTGACGATTTCCAGGTCGTATTCCCGGGCCATATTTAGGATCAGTTTCCGCGGGGTGCCCGGCGGGATGATCAGGTCGAACTTGCCTGGGATGATCGGCTTGTTTCGAGTATCTTCGTGTTTCTTGACTCCTAGCAGATCTTGTTCCGATCGGAGATCCATCTGTCGAGGGACGATCAGCTCGTTGATGGTTTTGCCTTCATCAATAGACGACAGGGATGGGCTTTTTTCGGGCGTCTTCTTTGAAGACGCCTTTTTTGCAGCCATCCCTGAGCTGGAGGATTTTGTCCCCGTTGCTTTGGAAGACTTCGCCTTTGCAGCTGGCTTTGAGGCGGCCTTGGCGGCAACCTTTTTCGCACCAGCCTTTGCAGCTGGCCTTGAGGCGGCCTTGGCGGCAACCTTTTTCGCACCAGCCTTGGAGGCAGTCTTCTCGACTGCTTTTTTCGTCCCTGCAGATTTCGCTGCAGACTTGACGGTCTTTACAGCAGGTTTGGTCGCACGTTTTGATGCGGCCGACCTGGTAGTCGATGTTTTCTTCGCTGTTGGAATACTAACACATCCTGTCTACAAACGTTATATAGACTCTTTCCACTTATTCAATGTTAACTCTTTCGAATAGCTTTCGCGAATGCGTTTGACTTCTCCTGGGACATCTTTGATCTGAACGACCAGCGCTCCCATCGAAGAATCGTGGAACGGAAAAATGATGCTGGTGCCACCTTTATCGTCGATCGCGATCGGTAAGTAATCTTTGCCCAGCGGCTTCAGCCCGAGCACTTTGAATCCCGGTATGAAATAGTAGGTTTCCCAGAATAGCGAGCGTATGTATTTTTCGCACTCCTTGAATGTCCTGAAATGCGACAGGATATCATAGTTGAAATTTCGGAGGGACACATCTAGCGGACAGTTGATCGCCTCGGGGGCGGACTTCGTCCCTGGCTGGCGGGACCACCGATCCAGGGTTAACGATTTGGTGTAGCCGGATCGCACCCGATTCACCTCGTCAGGGACTCCCTTGATGCGGATCACGAAGGTGCCCATGCACGGTTTGGTATAGGGGAAAATGATCGTATCATTCGTGTTGTCTTCGATCGCGACCGGGACCGCGCCTTCGCCGAGGGTCCTCAGCCCCAGCACCGTGAACCCGGGTTCGAAGTAGTATGTTTCCCAGTACTTTGACCGTATAAACTCTTCACTTTCTCGCAGCGTGCAGTGGGACAGCAGCAGATCATAGTTATAATCGTTCAGGCATGTCATCTATACACCATTATTTCTTGTTCTGAAGTTTCATTCGCTGTGCCATGATACACTTTCCGCCTCGCAGCCCGCCCATGGGGGTTTTCGGGGTGCCGAAGGAGTTCATGCACCGCGCCATAACCGCAGCGCCCCTCGCTAGGCCATCATCGCAGAAGACCACGTTGTCGTTAGGATTATCGTAGATGCCCAACGAGCCGATCTTCTCCACGATCAGATACGGTTTGTTTCCGGTGATGCCCGCGCGGCCGGTGATTCCGATCGCAGTTTTACCGGAGATCAGCTCGTTATCCAGCGCGGTCTTCAATAGGCGGTAAGCGATCAGTGCGCTGACCCGATCGAGGGTTGCAAGCAAAGTTTTGATGCCATGTTTCCTGTAGATGTCCGCGCCCACTTTGTGAAGCTCGAGGAGATCTTTGCCGTTCTCCCCGACTTCGCTGCCGATGAGAACCACGCCATTGGTCTTTGCGGCTGTAGGATTGACCGGGACGCTGCCATACCACTTACGTCCTTCCGGCACGATCTCGATCTGGATTAGATCGTGGGCGGCTTTCGCATAATCCTCAATGACCTTGTCCTTGATGGTTTCAGTCACTACGTCCGGCCGGTATTTGCTGGTCACATCCAGCACGTTGCCGAACTTCTCATCGACGAGGCCTGATCCTCTGACGATCGCGTCCGGTATTGCCCCGGCAAGGCCGCAGAAACTCCCGATTGTCTTGGCGTAGGGCTGTTGATCATTAGTGATGCGCCCCTTCAGTGTGGTGCCGAAGTCGATGCTGCAGCATGGATTACGGAAGTCGACCTCCGCCCACTTTGCAGCCTCTTTGATACCGCAGGTGGCGAGCTCGCCTTCCATTTCGTTTGCGACGATTTCCACTCCGGAACTGCCCACCGGGGGCAGAACGCTCGCGACGGCGCCATCGAAGAAGACCTTATCGAGGTAAGAGTACGAACGGATCCTTCCGGGGAGGTTGTCCTTGTTCATTGCTGGACACATGTTTTTTGGCGGGACGTTCGACTGGATGCACCCGTCCGCTAGGGCCAAGATGAACTCCCCTATATCTTCAGGGCTTTCGAAGCCTGCGACGACACCTGTGCTACGCACCACGAAATTCAAATCCTGCTCGACCGAAATACCGGCCGCCTGGTGCGCCTCGAGCAGGGTCGTTTTTACCATCTCGCTGACGGAATTGCGTGTCAGTTTCCGGCCGTCCAGGGTTTTGCCAAACACATCTTCCCCAGGCTTAGGATCGCGCACATCCCTGGACATCCTGACGGTCTTGTTAAGCAGGTACGTTTTACTGGTCTCGAGGTTTGTCGCGGTCAGGATACACTTGGTAGTCGTATTCCCCATTTCGACGGATGCAACAATGTAATAGTTCGTCTGGGAGAGATCGACTTTGACGTGCATTCCTGGAGACGATGTCTTGGGAATGAGCGAGAGATAAGGGCTCTCAGCAATATGTGGCTTTGGGCCGAGTTTCCTGAGTATAGGCTTTAATTGCATCCATTTCACCACTGGTTAATCATCGGGAATTTCAACCGGGACACCATATATTTTGTGTCTGAACGAAGGGACGGATGAACGAATGGAACGAGTCGCTTCCCAGGTCGGATTCCCTCCGGCGCTAAAGCAACCGGGTTTTCTCCGCCTTCACGGCCCCATCCCATAAAATTACTTGAGATCGGAACCGTTATAAGACTTGCTACAGAAAGCGATCTTCGATCGATAGAAGGTTACGATCGCTTCTTTCTTGTCAGTTTTTCGCCTCGACAAACTGTGCCCGGGGATCGGGGTGCGCGGGGCTTGTTTCGCCTGGTATCCCGGCGGTCTGCCCAGTTCAGCAGTGGTATCAGCGCTTCGCGCAGTTGCTGGCCGTCGGCGGTCAGGGAATACTCGACTCTTGGCGGAATTTCCGCAAATGATTCCCGTGAGATCAGGCCCTCCCTCTCGAGCACTTTTAATAGATCGGCCAGCGTCTTGGACGTGATTGAGTTCATGTCGGTCATCAGCTCGCTGAACCGCATCGTCCCGTGGTTTCCGATGGTGCTAATGACGATGATAGCCCACTTTTTCGATATGATGTTGATGGTGCCCTCCAGGTTGCAGAGACATATCCTGTTGGTATCGTGATGCATACTGAGTATGCTACTATAAACTTTATACTATTAATAGTATCCATTTGATAGTAATATGAAACGCTGGAATATGGGAGTAGAGGGATAGTCTATTCAATGAGGCTGGATCAT
Organism: Methanocella sp.; assembly: GCA_035319305.1. Lineage (GTDB taxonomy): Archaea > Halobacteriota > Methanocellia > Methanocellales > Methanocellaceae > Methanocella_A. The sequence goes on along the minus strand of DATHCY010000235.1, from coordinate 5,935 downwards.
GGAAGCCATAGAAGCGGAAAATTTGACGAGGGATTTCGGAGGGTTCAGGGCGGTTGATCATATCAGTTTTAAGGTAAGTCCGGGCGAGTTTTTCGGGTTTCTGGGACCCAACGGTGCCGGAAAAACGACGACGATCCGGATGTTGACAGGCTTATCAATGCCGTCGGAAGGCAGGGCAAAGATCATGGGCCACGATGTCATCCACGATAAATTCCTTGCCCGTGAATGTATCGGGGTCGTTCCCGACGTGTCCAATATTTACGATGAGTTGTCGGCATGGGATAACCTTATGTTTGCCGGCAAGCTCTACGGTGTATCAAGGCATGATCGGATTCGGCGAGCGGATGAGCTGTTGCATCTCTTCGGACTCGGCGGGGTAAAAGATAAGAAGGTAAAAGGCTTCTCGAAGGGGATGAAACGAAAGGTCACCGTGGCCATGGCCTTAATCCATTCTCCTAAGGTGCTCTTTCTGGACGAGCCTACCGCTGGCCTGGATGTGCAGGGTGCCAGGACGCTGAAGGACATACTGGTCCGGCTGGGCGAGGAGGGCACAACAATATTTCTTACTACGCACACCTTGGACGAGGCTAACACATTGTGCGACCGCGTCGGCATCATCGTCAAAGGAAAACTGGCGGCTGTGGAGGCCCCGGAACGACTCAAGCGGATCGTCCGCATGTCCCGGTCTGTCGAGGTGTCGCTGGACTCTATGACCCCGCGTGTGATCGATAGCCTTGCCTCGCTCTCGGGAGTCAGCAGCTACAGGAAGAGCGGGGACAAGATCAGGCTATACACATCGGAGCCGTCGGAACTATCCGAAGCTATATTGGACTACGCGCGAGGAAATGGTCGCAGGATAGTCTCTATCACAACGCCAGGTCCGACTTTAGAGGATACATTTCTGGCGATCGTAAACGGGAATAGTGAGGCCGTAGGCGACGATCGACGATGAAATTTCCGATGCTGTCCCGCGTTTTCGCCGAGTTGCTGAAGGCGTTGGCGATCGCGAAGAAGGACGCGTGCATGTACTACTTCCAGCCTCAGAGCTTCATGATGGGGATACTATTCCCAGCTGCCATGTTCTTCTCATTTTCCGTGGGCAGAAACCTGCCTGCTGAAGTCGTGATTCCCGGCATTATGGCCGTCACGATACTATTCTCTTCGTCGTCCATCGGGCCGCTGGCGGTGCCGATGGAGCGGAGGACCAAGACCTATGAAAGGATGATCGTCGCGCCGATTTCGCCACTGTCCATTGTATTCGGCGAAATCTGCGCGGGCATAGCGTTCGGGGTGGTCATCGCCTGCTTGCCCCTTGCCATCGGCCTGATCTTCTTCGGAGTCAGTGCACAAAATCTTCCGATCTTGATCGCCAGCACGGTGCTGGTCGCATTCGAGTTCTCGGCGATGGGGGTCATGTTTTCCGCGGTTCCCACGGAGAACCCGGCGAATGCCATGATGCTGGTCAATCTCGTTCGCCTGCCGCTGATCTTCGTGAGCGGCATATTCGTCACTGCGGCTGAGATGGGTGTGTTCGGCTGGATCACGTGGCTTTCACCATTGACTTATGGCGCAGATCTGTTCAGATCTGCGGTCAGCGGCCGGTTGTATGGATTGATCCCTGACGTCCTTGGGGTTGTCCTGTTTACCGTGATCTTCCTCGCGCTGAGCGTCTACCTGCACGAGCGAAACCGGACCGCAGGGTAGGAATATTTACCGCGTCGCTCGCGTTCGCTCCGCAGGCCTTTATATATCCGCAGATCGTATGGTTGTTCTGGAGTCCTGGGTATGGACGACACCGATTTCCGGCTTCTCAAGGCGCTGGTCATGAACTCGAGAACCACGTATCGAGAGCTTGCGGACGGGGAAGGCCTCTCGGTCAACGCGGTTCACAAGCGAGTCCAGGCGATGATCGATCGGGGTATCGTCAGGCAGTTCACTATCTCTCTCACCGGGAAAGCCCTGCCTCAGCAGTGGATCAAGATCGGCGGCGCGTCCGACGCGGCGATCGTGGGAGAAGCCGTAGAGCGCCTTGGTAGGAGCCCGCTTACGGCCAGGGTAATCGTCGCGGGAGGCAACTACATGTACGTAAGGGGAGTGCTGCACGATGTATCGGAGCTGGGCGAATACGTGAACTTTGTCATTCGAGAAGGGCGGCTGAAAACCCCGGTTTATGGTCTGCTGAACCACCCGCCGCCAAGGGGGTCGTCGGACGTGTCGCTGACCCGCACCGACTTCCGCATCCTTGCCACCCTCCAGGATGATGCCAGGAAACCGATCGCCGAAGTTTCCCGGGAGCTGTGTGTTACAGCGAAGACGATCGGGCGGAGGGTGGAGCGCATGGAGAATAACGGCCTATTATATTACCTGACCAGGTACGATCCCGCCCCGGCTGGGGACGTGTTCGCGCTGCTGAACCTCTACGCCCGGGAAGGTCTGGATAATCGGAAAGTCGCGGCTATGCTCAAGGTTAAGTATGCCCGGCACATGCTGCACTTCTGGACGTACAGCACCCGGCCCGACCTGATCGTCTTCGTGGCCCGGGCGAGGACGATGGCTGAGCTGAAAGTCCTCCAGGACACCATGCAGGCCGAGGGGCTCTTCGACCGGATCGTGCCAAACATCGCCTACCACATGTACTATTTCGACACCTGGTGCCAGGACCATGTCCGGGAGAAGGCTTCGGTGGCACCGGGAGTTCCAGAACATGAACCTCCAGGCTAAATAAACAGGTACGAAGCGCAGCAATTTTTGCCAGCCTATCCACCGCACCTCAAACACATGCATAAGGCTGTTCAGGGATAGCAGTAATTGATCAACTGATCACAGGAGCAAACCACATGAGCGATATGTCCCTAGTTAGCAAGTCGTTTAAGACGTTTATGACGGAAGCCCCAGCCCATCAGGCTGCGTGGATGGAAGCGACCGGAAAGCTGGAAGGCGCGAGCAGGCTCGATCCCAAAACCGGTGAGCTGGCATACATAGCCGTGCTGGCGGCGGCCAGGCTGGAGAGCGGACTGCTGTTCCATGTCAGGCACGCGAAGTCCCTGGGCGCGACGAGAGAAGAGATCATCAGTGCCGTGCTTATCGGCCTGCCGGCCGTCGGCAACGCCGTCACTCAGGCCCTTCCCGCCGCCCTGGATGCTTACGATACAGGATGACTGGCCGTTTTCATTTTTGCTTGGGACTGCACAGGGCGCTGGCCATGCATATCGCGTTCTCGTATCCGCTGCCCGCCCTGGACGTGTCCACGTAGACGATGTCTGTCCCGATTAGCGGAGCTCCGTAGCCTTCGCCGCCGCCGACCAGACAAAGCGACCGGAACACGAGATTGCCGCTGATACCGTCCGGGCTGATGATATAGTTGTGCTCTTTCACCGCATCTTCGATCAGGATCTGCGAGTGCTTTGCCTTAAGGCCTTTTTCCGTCAGGATACGGGCGACCTCTTCCGCATCGTCCATGGACCGGTCGACCCTCGAGGAGCGCCCCCGGTCGCCCAGCCTGCCGCCCGAAAGAACGCCAATGTCGGGCTCGATGCCGAACCGGCGTATGAGATCTGATCCGAGAGCGCCCAGCTCGACTTTATCCTCGACGGTCCATCCCTCGTCGACTCCTACGGGCGCGAAGAAGAAAAATTTCCCCCCGGGCGTCTTCAGCAGGGATACTCGTCGGATCTTTTCCAGGCCCATCATTGCCTTGAGGTTCTTCAGCGTTGTGCTGGCGCTCAGCGATCCTCTCACGATCCCATCGACTCTGCCTTCCTTCAGCATCCGGATTAGCGCTGTCTCGGGGTCGGATGAAACATACATACCCAGACCGGATTCCAGCCTCTTTCCGACGACCAGCGTCACCTCGGCGTAGCCCTGTGCATCGGCATGCTCTGCGCCCGTCACTGTCCTGTCGACCGCTTCAGGGCCGATACCTATGGCGATCCTCGCCTTATTTTTCTTCGCCCCAGCCACTACTGTATCCCACATCATTTGCCCGTTCACTTCCTGATCAGCGCAAGGGCTTTATCCTCGTAGAGCGCCGCGACTTCGGTTCGCTCCTCGGAGAGCGCGACCGCCGCGAGGGCCCCAATCCGGCCTAGTTTCTCGCCCATAATATCGATGAACTCGACACGGTGTGATCTAGCCATTTCGCTAGCTTCCTCCAGGGATACGAGACGTTTCTTCATTTCCCACCCGAAGTCCCGCAGCCTTGCAGGTATTCCGATGCCCCGATAGACTGCGATGCCCGGGTCGTCCGATCGGTTTTCCGCTTTGACCGTGCCGACGACGCTGTCTATTAACGCCTGAGATACGTTCGGCCTCACGGCAAAAGTGATCGCCGAGGACACGCAGTTGGTCGTCTTATTAGGCGATTTAGGGCAGAGCTGGATCAGCCGCAGGTTCAGCGGCTGAACCCCTGGCAATTCTGCCGCCGCTTTACTGGCTTTCAGGGCCAGCACCCAGGTGGCTCCGCCTTCCTTGTTATCGGTGTCATCGATGCCGATGGTTACTTTCTCGTAACGTGGGGTGACGATCTCGACCCGGTTCGTATGGGAGCCTCCCACCTTGAGGTCGGACTCCGACGGGTATTCCGCGTAGAGGACTCCCGGCGCCTGGGTGAGACAGGCGGCGATGCCCAGACCCGCGCCCCCCGTGCCTGCCCACTGTGTCCGGACCGTATCATCATCGAAGACAACCCCCTCCAGCGCCTGACCGCCCATCTCAGCATCGGCGGGGCCGAAGCTGGTCTGTGTCTTACCCGTGCGCGCCCGCATGGTCATTGTGGTGCCTTCCACTGCACACCACAGGATCAGGCCGCCGGCCCTGCAGCGGTTTACGGCATCCCATTCGATGGTGCCGCGTACAGCACAGGTCTCGATGATCTCTGCCAGGTTTCCCGGCTCGTCGATCATCGTTAGCAGGCGCTGTGAGAACAACGGCCCGAATTTTTCCTTCACCTGCGAGGGTTCAAGCTTCATTGACGCCACCGGTTGTAAACGAGATTTTCGTCAGTAAATCTATGACGAAGTCACATATACTTTTTCAGGGGGAGAGGGCAATAGAACGAGGCGTCTCCGGTGATGACCCGCTGTAAAGACATAAAATTGCATACGTAAATGCCACTCCATACGCTGATTTTTATTTAAGCGCCCACAGGTACAATATTCCGTGGCGTGAAAAAAAGCCCCCCGTTTCAGATCTATAAGTGAAAGTACTGAATGAATTGCGTATTAATGGAATAAATCCATAAAAATTCCCCATTTACCGAAAAAGTATTTATAGTCCACGATAAGAGCGATCTATTGTGGGGTGAAGGCGATGTGTTATGATGAGCTCAGGAAAAGCGAAGATCGCAATAATCGGTATAATACTACTAGCAGGCTGTTTAATGAATATGCCGGTCAATGCGTACGCAGCATCGCCGGCTTATAATCTGACTGTAATCGCTTCTGCAAATGCTACAGCAGGAAGCCCGTCAGGCATTACTGTGCACCTTGATAACGGTGGCACGCCAGTTGCAGGTGCAGCGGTCAGTCTGAGCGTGAGCGGCGGCTCGATCAGCCCAGCCAGCGTGACAACCAACGCGAGCGGCTATGCCACCGCGATCTTTTCCGCCCCTACAACTGCCGGCACGGTCACTCTGACGGCAAGCAATGCCAACAGCCCGACGGTGAACCAGCCGATACAGGTAATCGGAGGCCGGCCCGCATCGATGATGATCTCCTCGGCCAACTCCACTCTGATGCGCGCCAACACGGGCAACGCGTTCATCTACAAAGTATCGCTAAATGACACGTATGGCAACCCATGTGGCAGTGCCAGCGTAAACGTGACTGTCGATGGCTCGCTGAGCACGATGATCACTGCCCAGGATGGAACGGTAACATCCTCACTGGGACCCACATCCTCAAGCCATACATATAATGTAACGGTGAATTCGGCGAAC
>DATHCY010000234.1:0-4065 GCA_035319305.1 Methanocella sp. | reverse complement strand
AAGTACTGGTTCGCCTACTTCGTGGGACTGGGACTTTGGTGATGGTTCAAGTCACTCTTCGGAACAAAGTCCGAGCCACACGTATTTGGAAGCGAGACAGTACACAGTCACGTTGACTGTGACAAACGCTGGTGGTAGTTGTACAGACTATAAAACAATTGATATTTCAAATTGATATTTCAGATGGATAAAAAAATATCCATCTGAAACTTGTTTATTTACTTACCAAGATATATCATTCTGTTTTGCCGGACAACAATTACATATCGAATAAACCACGTCTTTTTCTTTACCCCTAACGGGATAGTACGCCAGCCCGCGCCATCATCCCGCACCGTAAATCCGCCCAGAAAGGCATCCCGATAAGATGCCCAGGCTCGCCCAGCACGAACATCGCGAAGCCGCTGATCAGATAGCAAAACAAGCCCTGGAACGGGTCGTGCATTCCCACGTCTCCTGATCAGGCATACTTTCAGCTTTAAATCTCTCGAGGACCATGTCGCAATATCCACGGAACAGCCTGACATCTTCGACATCGCCCTCAAACTCATCCAGCCCGCCATTACTACACAAGCCCATGATCCTGAAGTACCGCCCGAAATACTGCTCACAGAACGGCTAGATGAGCTGGAGGGCGATGAAAGCAGGTCGATCTCATCGCTAGGGCGGCCACTACCTCTTTCTTATCGACCAGGTGCCTGATGGTCGGAAAAACCTGGAACACTTCTCGGCATATGAAGATATCCGTATTTGTATTAGTACGACCTGGTATTTTTCTTTTTATTTGTGGATTGGCCGGGGGTTATCTGTCAATCGGATGAAAAAGAATATAAAACAGTAAGAAATGATTATGTACCAATTAGATAATGTATAGGCTCCCGGGGGCGTGGCGATGGCGAAAAAATTAAATGAAGAGTTAAGGGATTTAGTGGATTGGTCTGAGATCTTCTACGAAGCCTTCCGGCAACGTGTAGGCGCAGATATGTCCGGCGTTAAAATGTTGGGGATTTTGTTTGGGGCGTTTTTGATAGTGGTGCTGGTTGGCGTCCTTATCAGCCTCTCCGGCACTAATGTTTTCGGACCTGTGCTGTCAAAGATACTTCCATCCCAGTCGCCTTCAAATAACGTTACCCCTGTACCGACTAGCCATGGGTCCGCATTGCCGAGCGCGGATCCTTCTGCCACTGATAAGCCGACAGTTAGTTCCCGGCCTACAGATACTGCGTCCCCGACCGCGAGCGGGAATGCCAGCGGCGATACGTCCCAGGATCATGTTCCTGTAGCCAGCTTTAGCTCGAGCGATACCAGTGGACAGGCCCCGGCTACGATATCATTCACTGATTTGAGCACCAATTCCCCGACTTCGTGGCAGTGGGACTTTGGCGATGGTAGTACATCTGATGAGAGGAGTCCAACGCATACTTATGATAAGGCCGGTAATTATACGGTAACTTTGGAAGCGGCCAATTCGGCGGGCATTAATTCCACGAGTTTTGATATTCAGATTTCTGGCGGGACGGAGACGCCGACGCCAGTGGGGACGCCGACGTCGACGGATACGCCTACGAAAACGGTTAGGATATGGGGTACTGTTACGGATGATCAGTATAATCCGTTAGCTGCTACAGTAATTATGACTTACTCGAATTCGGATCATACAGTAAGCTGTAATTCGGACGGTAGTTATTCCATTAGTGTGCCAATGAACACTGGGTATGCGATTTCCGCAAAATATACAGATGCAGGTGGTTATGAGTATCTGTCAGATACTTCTTCGGATACGACGGGTACGGACGATGCTAATAAGGATATTGTAATACCGAACGTTCCTAAGACGACTCCAACATCGACGGGTACACCGACAAATAAGACAGCAAATACGCCGACGCCTACGTCATGATGAAACGGGTAGCTTATGGGCCCTGACCCATTTCTTCAGGGCCTTCTTCTTTTTCTATATCAGGGTAGGTCATCCTGTTTTGCCGGGCAATAATTGCATATTGAGTACGGTACGTCTTTCTCTTTATCCCTGACCGGGCAGTACACTATTCCACTGCTTTCCCTTACTGTAAATCCGCCAGGGAATGGCATTCCGATAGGATGTCCTGGCTCGCTCAGCACGAACATCATAAAGCTGCTGATAAGGTAATAGAATAGGCCTTGGAATGGGGCGAATGCCTTGCTTTTATCCCTTTCAGGCGTGCCTTCTACATTGAATCTTTCGAGGACCATGTTGCAGTACTCGCAAAATAGGTTGATATCGTTGATGTCGCCCTTCAGTTTATCCAGTCCGTCATTACTGTGTAAGCTCATGATTTTGAAGTATCGTCCGAAATATTGCTCTCTGAAATGTGGCTGGATCCTCTCTCTGTAGGGTGATGGTAGCAGGTTGATCTCGTGTTCTAGGGAGGCGCTGATTACTCCTAGGTCATAGATCGAGAATCGGCTGATCTCCTTCGCTAGGGCGGTTGCTACCTCTTTCTTGCTGGTCATGTGTTGGATGGTCGAGAAAACCTGGAAGCTTTTTTCGGTCATTGGGTAGTATCCTATCCGCATCAGGTATGGCCTGATATTTATTCTTTTCATTGGCGAATCAGCCTTCGTAGGGATAAGCCCTGGAAAGGTTTATGTCGGCGAGGTGTAGCTATGGTACCGATTGTGTGTCCTGTGTGTTCTGGGATTGGTCAGCTGGTATTGTGAGTTCGTTTGTACACTATTTTTCTGCTTTCCTTTGGGGATATGACATCTTTAAACGTGAATTTGGTTTCTATTGTTCGTTTATAAATGTACTAAGATATTAGCTTTTATTTATTAATATGAAGTCTCAGGTGACAGAACACCTGACGGACAATCGATGAGAGAATTTCATGTTGAAATTGAAGATGACGACACGAGAGGGGATTTACCTTGCGCTGATACTTGCAATCACGGGGTTTTTGAGTTTTTACGCCGTGTGGAGAGAGGGGTATGGCAACGCCTATTACGCGGCGGCCGTGAAAAGCATGCTGACGGGCTTTCACGACTTCTTTTTCGTGTCCTTCGATCCTGGCGGATTCGTGAGTGTTGATAAGCCCCCGTTGGGTCTTTGGATCCAGGCCTTTTCGGCTATGATCTTCGGATTCCAGGGGTGGAGCCTTATTTTGCCTCAGGCGGTGGCGACGGTCGTCTCGACTGTGTTGATCTTCCATTTGGTACGGCGAAGTTTCGGGAAACGGGCTGGCCTGGTATCTGCCTTGGTATTTGCGTTGACGCCTATTGTCGCTGCCGTGAGCAGAACTAATAACCTCGATCCGTTGCTGGTTATGGTTCTGCTCTTTGCAGCCTGGGCGTTGATAGTCGCTGCTGAGAAGGGTAGCATCAGGCTTCTGCTGTTAAGCATGGTCTTGGTCGGAGTCGGTTTCAATATAAAGATGGTGCAGGCTTACGGGGTTTTGCCAGCATTTCTCGTCGCTTACCTGCTGTCGCCTGTACTCAGCAGGCGGCAAAAGATCGTCCACCTGTCCTTGGCTGCTCTAGTGCTCTTGGTCGTGTCGCTTTCGTGGGCGACTATCGTCGATCTGACCCCGGCCGACCAGAGACCGTACGTGGGCAGCAGTCATACGAATTCGGTTCTGGAGCTCGCCTTAGGCTATAACGGTGTTCAGAGGATTATGCCGAGTAGTATCATGAGCATTGGTATGCCGATCGGTGCTGGTCAGAGGGCGTCAGATCCGACGGGAGATGCAATTCAGGATGGCACGCGCCCCGCCTATCCTGTTACTGATGATCCTGGCGGGATTGCTGGTGAGTCGGGTATGCCCGCACCTCAGGGAGGCATGGGAGGTCCTGGCAGTGAAGCTGGCGAAGCTGGGGTATTCCGGCTTTTCGATCAGCAGATGGCCGGTCAGATCAGCTGGCTTTTACCGCTTGCAATCCTAGGGTTTTTTTCTACCTGGCTTATACTGAGAAACCGGGATGATGGTAGGGCGAAGTTACGTTCGCTATGTTTCTGGGGGTTGTGGATGTTGCCGATGTTGGTGTATTTCAGCATCTCAGGGTTTTTCCACCGGTACTACCTGATCATGC
>DATHCY010000233.1:0-13060 GCA_035319305.1 Methanocella sp. | reverse complement strand
CGATTGACTGGACTGCTCACATTGTAACGGAGGCGGTAAAAATTGTGAGACCGGATATCGAGGTGGGAAATATGATCAAAATTTCAAAATTGACGACCGTGGCGCTACTATACATCGCTCTATTTTGTGTCTTATCCGCAAGCTCTGTGGCCCAATCGACTTCATCGGGCGACAACAGCACCCTCCATATTGTCTCCGGCACAGGCCATTTTTCATCAGTTTCGTCTAACAAGACTATTGTAGTTTCGCCCGGGGAACAGCTGAAGGGCGAGATAACGATGGAGACAAACAATAGGTATCCGGATAACTGGTCCACGCCTACGATCGGCACGCCCTCATGGGGAAACGCCTCTATCAGCTGGTGGCAGATATCTAACAGCACTCCCACAGGCAAATCCAACCAGACAACCCAGATCAACCTAACAGCCCCGGAAACTCCCGGCACATATTATATCATATTCGCCGTTTCGTGCGAGCAAACGGGCAGTCAAGTAGCCTCCGCGACGGACTGGCATAACAAGGAGACCATATGGAACGACGGAAACGATCTCGCCGATTTAAACGCCTCTCAAATCACCCAACTGCAGACCAAAGGGTTTGTGACTAGCATCTGGCTCGGCGAGAACAAGAAGTATGAGCCAGCGGATACCATCGGGGACGCCCTAGTCATCGTTGTCAACCAGAACACCAGCGGCCTAGCCGGCACAGAAGACAATAGACAACCCGCACCAACACCAGCAAGCAACTCGAATTTCCCATTGACTACCGCCGCGATAGCCCTCGGACTTCTGGTCATCGTATTCATCGCAGCAGTAGCGGTAATACTAATGGTAACAAGAAGATCGGTCGAAAAAACCCACGAGATACCAGCAGCCCCCATACCTATACAGCAACCGTTTATACCAAGAAAAGCATCTATGGGCATTGAAATAGCCGAAAAGATGAAATCGCTGAGAACGCTGCGAGAACAGGGCTCGATCACAGATGAAGAATTCGAAGAGAAAAGGAGAGAGATACTCGGAAAATTTTAACCTAAAGGGGGATGTGCCCACTTTTTCTGCAAAATTGTAGGTCAACCCAAGAGCATTAGGGGCAACCGGAATTTTTACACAAAAATTGAGACACGTCCGGCAACATCGTCAAGAAAACACTAAGAGACAGAGTCCACGACCGCCCATACTGCAGCTTGCATATCGATAGAGACTAACGCCGCAGTCAACATACTCATCGCAGGGATGGGGCGTCCCGCAACGCCTGCGGAACCAACGCCGCTACTCCGCATAACCGCGGAGCAAGGCACTGGCAATGAAACAGGAAACCCCGTCATGAATGACAGGGTAGTTCACGAGGGCGACGATCAATCAGATGACGCCCATCTTCTTAAGATGTTCAACCGCCGCAGGAGTGGTCGTCCGGCCCCTAGGGGTACGATTGATGAACCCAATCTGGATCAGGTACGGCTCGTAGACGTCCTCGATCGTGTCCGTTTCCTCGCTCACGCTAACGGCCAGCGTCTCCGCGCCGACCGGCCCCCCACCGTAGTCCTTGATGATAGTCTTTAAGATCCGACGGTCCATATTGTCCAAGCCAAGGAAATCGACATCAAGCCGGTCCAGGGACTTGCGGGCAATAGCCTCATCGATGACGTTCTTCTTCTCCACATGAGCGAAGTCCCTTACCCGGCGAAGCAGCCGGTTAGCTATTCGAGGGGTCCCTCGGGAGCGATTTGCGATTTCCATCGCACCTTCGGCCGTAATATCCATATTCAGTATCTTAGCAGACCGGTCGATGATGATCTTCAGATCTTCAGGCGTGTAGAACTCGAAGCGCATAGACATGCCGAAGCGATCTCTGAGCGGCGGCGTCAGCAGGCCAGCCCTCGTCGTGGCGCCCACCAAGGTAAACCTAGGCAGCTCCAGCCTGATCGAGCGAGCGCTAGGGCCCTTGCCAATGATTATATCGATCTCAAAGTCCTCCATGGCAGAGTAGAGGATCTCCTCCACCACATGGCTCAGGCGATGGATTTCGTCGATAAAGATCACGTCGCCTTCTTTGAGATTGGTCAGGATAGCCGCCAGATCTCCGGCGCGCTCGATAGCCGGCCCCGATGTAATACGGATGTTCGCGCCCATCTCTCGAGCGATGATATTGGCCAAGGTGGTCTTGCCCAGCCCCGGAGGCCCGTAGAGCAGAACATGATCCAAGGATTCGTCTCGCATCTTCGCAGCGTCGATGAAGACCCGGAGGTTCTCCTTGATCTTCCCCTGGCCGATGAAATCCCCCAGCGTCTTAGGGCGAAGGCCCTCGAAAACCTTCTCTTCGCCTGTAAGAGGCTCCGGAGATAAGACCCGGTCCTCCTCATTCCTGCCCTTTTCCTCCTCGTCCACATTGATCATAAGTACATACCCTAACACTTTCCCTACTTGGCGGCAAACCTCAACGAAGCGACCACCAGCTCGTTCACTACAGGCGGCACCGCGAAGGTTTCCCGGGCTTTCGCCACCGCATCCGAGGCGACCTGGCGGCTGTAACCCAAAGCCACTAGCGCGTCTACGGCGTCTGCAGAGGACGTATCGCCCTGTATCTGCTTTTTAGCCCGGTGCATGATCCGGAGTTTCGCAACCTTGTCCTTCAGCTCCAGCACCAGCCGCTGAGCGGTCTTCTTCCCAACACCATTCATCTGAGTCAGCAACTTCAGATCCTCGGTCACGATAGCTTCAGCGATTTCCTCTACAGTTGCGCCGGACATGATCCCCAGACCAACCTTAGGCCCGATACCGGAGACCGTCAGCAACAGCCTGAAGAAATCCCGGTCCTGCACATTAGAGAAGCCATAGAGCGACGTCCCGTCTTCCTCCCGGAAGTTAGCGTGGATATATAGCTTGCAGAGCTCTCCTTCCTGCGGGAGCCGTTCTACCACCGGCTCCGGCACATACACCTCGTACCCGACTCCAGCAACGTCGATCACTACAGTCTCTTCTGTCTTCGAGTCGATCCTGCCTTCAATATGCGCGATCATCGTTTTCTCCGATCCATCTCAATGGAATTTGCGTGACAGATTGCAACTGCCAACGCGTCCGCCGTATCGTCTGGCTTAGGGATCTCTTTCAGGTTCAGCAACCGAGTCACCATTGCCTGGACCTGCGCTTTACTGGCCCTACCATAGCCCACGACCGCCTGTTTAACCTGAAGTGGAGTATATTCAGCCACATCGAGCCCTGCATTAACTGCCGCCAGGATAATCACGCCGCGGGCGTGACTGGCGACCATAGCGGTCTTGACGTTCTTATTGAAAAATAACTCCTCGACCGCCACAACATCGGGCGTATATTCCTCTATTACAGTACTCATGTCATCATATAAAACCTTTAGGCGATAAGCGACAGGGGTGTTGCTCTCCGTAGAAATATGCCCGTATCTACCCGCCCTCAGACCATTTCGGTCGGAATCGACCACCCCAAATCCTACCAACGCGATTCCGGGGTCTATACCGAGTATCCTCATATTTAATCCCAATATAATCCTTCAACCGGCAAATATATTATCGTATTATGCGTAACATATTTCAATAAAGGGCCAAATAATCAAAATCTGGCTTAAATTGGACGCGTACACACATCGCACTTAAAGTGGTTCATCGTAATAGACGATAATGTTATTGGTGGCATCACACGAAGCGATCCGAGCACAAAAAGTGAGTCGAAATGAAGCTCTATCCAAAAAAGGTTCCACGTAAAAAAGCAGCTATACTGGTCGATAAGGTAGCTTCTGGCAAGAGCGACAACCTCATCGTCAGCGAACTCAAAGTCGCTATCGACGAGGTGACCGACCAAGAAGAGCGACGACAGATCTCGTCAATACTCATGGATATTGCTATGAAATCAGACAACTTTATCTCGGTCGGATACGCGCTAAAATCAGTAATGCTGTTTTTCCCCATGCCAGCCGAAACCGAAAAAGCACTCGACGATAGAGTACTAGCACTCACTACTGATAAAAAGGCAATCTCCAACCGAGTACTGGTCGACGCAATCGCAGACTACCTAAAAGAACGAATCAGTATCAATGCAGAGATCGCCACCCGATATATGCCCCTACTGATAGCTTTCCTAGACGAGCCCGGCGGAACAGCATCAAAGACCTCCTACGAAACCCTAAATAACCTAGCAGCAATCTACCCAGAAACCTTCAAGCCCCACACCAGCCTACTCACCAAAAACCTAGGCAGTATAAATAACACCACAAGAATATACACAGCCCGCATCATCACCACACTAGGCTGTACCAGACCCGAATACGTAGCAGACACAGAAAAAACATTACTAAATCTATCCACATTCTACCCCGACGGCGAAGTCAAAAGTGCAGCAGCTGAAGCTCATCAAATCATCACAAAAGGACGAACCCCCACGCTAACAGAACCCTCCGACCAAGCAACACCAACAACTAACAAAGATAATAACGATAACACCACTACCACTACCACTGCAGAGACAACGATACAAACAAACACCAACGATAATAACAGCAACACCACTACCACTGCAGAGACAACGATACAAACAAACACCAGTGGCGACAGTACCGCCAGTCAAATCGATGTTGCACAGAAAAAGAAGGATGATCGTGATAAAAACACGGGTAATGGAAACCGTAAAGACAGTAGGTTACTATCTATAGCGGCCAGCTTCGGACGTAAGTCGAATGTGAAAAATGCGCAATCAAAGACGGCCGCTGAGAACACAAAGCCGGTAAATAAAAAGGAAGACAAAAAAACCGAAGTCAACGCACAGGAACCAGATAACGAGGTTATGGATAAGATCATCGATGATTTCTCCGAGATTGCAGATGTTATTACAGGCGGTATAAGCGTAAAACCAGAACCAGATTCGTTGGAGAGCAAACCGGCTGAAGTAACAAAACCCGAAGCGGAAAAGATCGCGCCAGTTATCGTAGAAAACCCGGAACTCTCACTGCTGGACGCAATACTGGCAAAAACATCTGACTCAAACCAATTAACTAAAGACACAATCCTAAAGAAAACATCAGAAAAGAAGCCTGATCTACAAGTAGCTCTTACAAAACCAGTAGAAGCACCGGTAAAACCACTAGAAAAACCGATAGAAGCACCAATAATAAAGCCACAAGAGAAACCACTAGAAAAACCGATAGAAGCACCAATAATAAAGCCACAAGAGATACCAGCAATAGAACTACAAGAGCCTGTACAAAAACCGTTGGAAAAGGTTGTATTGAGCACACCTGAAACCGATAAGGAAGTGCCTCCGGATCTTGAGTTATCATTATTGGAAGCTGTAATGGCAAAAACGCCTACCTCGGAGCCACCAATCCATGATATTTCCGTTAAAATAAAAACGGATATGACCTCTGTGGCGCCGGATAATTCTGTGGCAGATCAGGGGGCAAAACCGACATTGGCGGAGCCGATAGAGGCTAGACCAATAGAATCGAACCCCGAACTTAATATAGCGATCCCGTCATTAACGCCTGAAGATGAGGCTCAGTCCCAGGCAATTCAGGATGAGGAGAAGGTATCCCAGGAAGAGGCCGAACTCCGGGCTATGGTGGAAAAGGTGAAATCAGAGTTTTCTGTATCTGCGGAAGATATTCTAGATTCGCTCGGCATGCGACACCTGAACACAAAAAATGTGATAGAATTTGCATCCACCGGAAGATCGCAGATGATGCAGGGTAAGATCAGAGAGAAGGTCAGGTATGGACCTTCAAATAAATCGAGAGACTCCGAATTTATATCGAATGGAAAGACCACTGAACAATACAAAGAGAAGGTTGAAGGAGACGGATTGACGACTTCTGCCGAAGGGGATAATAATGGTGCAAACGGAGATCTCGAATCTACTCCCGGCTCAAACGGTGATGCAGGATATGGAGATCAGGCCGGCGAGCCTTCCAGGGACACGAGGGCTCCGATCTCACCAGCAGGCGTCCGTACTACTTATTCATCAAAGTCAAAGAATGTAGAACGCAGCAAGCATCACTCTCCATCGACAGCTAAGCCGCATATCAAGCCCCTTGTTAGAACACCGAAGGAGATCAACAAGCCTCAGCAGAGAACCCAGCCTGCCGATAATACTGGGACTGCCCCGGTCACGACGGCAGATCGTGCAAATACCGAAACCCCTCAGGCAGTAAAGAGTACACCGAATGAGGCTGCCACCTGTCCAGCCTGTAACGAAAAGATGACCGGCGATGCCCAGTTCTGTCCAAAATGTGGATCGGATATGAAAATGGAGAAGGTGAAGTGTCTGCGCTGCGGCCAGATCTGCGCCAGAGAATCCAACACCTGCGTGAGATGCGGAGCCAAGATCATCAAGTTCGACGTCAACAAAAAGGACGAGAATAAAAAAACCCCATAATCTTACACCTACACTATAGTAAAAAGAAGAAGCCTTAAGAGGCCTTTAACCATCCATTTTGCCTAGTATATTTTCTTTCGTCTATATTTTCTTGTGTAGAGAAGCCGCCGCTGCAAGCGCAATGGATATGGTTGCCATAACGATTTCCATGCCTGGAATCGGCAAGCCTGACGAAGGCGTTGCTGTAGGCGATGGTGTTGGGGAAGCGATCGTCTCAGGTGTTGGAGCAGGGGTGGGAGTCGGCATAATAAAGGCCGGCACAGCATAGTCCGGGAACGCTACGTTAGCCGTATATGTGCCGATATCCATATAGACCATGGCAAAGTACACATGGCCGTCCTTCTCGGCCGTCAGATTATAAGTACCGTGTGGCACATAGGTAAAAGTGAACGTGCCGATCGCGGCCGTGCTTCCGTCGTTTGTAAGCTGCGGGTTATCCGGAGCTTGCAGGACGCCCACGTTGGAGCCGTCCCATACCCATAGGGTCACATTTGCAAAAGGCACGCCATTTTTGTTCTTGTCCGTAACCATGCCGGAGACCGTGCCCCATCCTACGATCTGAACTGTACAGGCATCCTTGAGTTCGATACTATGGGAGATCTGTGATCTGGCGATGATGTTCACTGCCCCCACCGTGTTATTGGCGATCAGCAGGATCTTCGCTCTGCCATGAGCATCAGTTAACTTGGTACGGTTCAACGGTTCGAGGACTGCCACGGAATCATTATCCGAAGTGAAAGTGATCGGGATGCCCGGATGATCGTATGGAGCGCCATTCAGGTATAGTTGCACGGTTATGATCGATACGTGGGGAGAAGTACCATAGATCGAGTCGTATACCGAATAGTTGATGCCGTGAGAATCTTCGATTGACATCGAGGTATTACTGCCGGACTGGATCGTCACCGGTGATACATTGACCGCTGGGGTAATGTTGACTGCTGTGGACTGGTTTACTACCACTGATGGGGATGCCCGAAGGTCTGGCGATACGTTCAGGCTGCTATTGCCGTTGATGTTGGCGGTCTCGTTCACACCGGACGCATTCTGAGCCGCTACAGGTAGCGAAAGCGTAAACAGAGCCAGAATAAAGACCAGCGATAACGATGCGAGGATATATCTGGGCATATCATGCAAGAGATCGAAATCCATGGCTATATAGTTTCCCTCTTGCTCATTCCGCACTACTCCGGCGACGCCTGCAGGATATTTTTCAGAATCGTATTTATACGGGGGTGAAGACGTTTCATGTGGCGAAGGCTTGAACTCCCTGAGCTAAAGCCTTGACAGATGATAGATAGACAGCAGACGAATAGACAGCATGGTGATACATATGATGAAAGCGGAACCTGGAAAGACCGAAGATCTTTTTAAACAGATCAACTACCCAAAGAACCCAGACAGTATGACCGACCTTGAGAAGAAGCACTGGCCCCAAATCGATTGCCCGGATTCCGTCGAATCGGGGAAGCCATTCGATGTCAAGGTAAACATCGGAGTGGGAATCGATCACCCCAGCGAACTGGCCCACTTCATCGAATGGGTAGAGCTATCTAGGGGCAACTGCAGTACAAGCAAAGCCTTCCTGCAGCCTAGGAATTCGTACCCGTGTGTCACGTTCAGGATCTCCATCGATCACGATACGACACTGGTCGCCCGAGAATCATGCAACCTGCATGGCATCTGGGAGAACAAGAAACAGGTAAAAGTGAAATAAACCGGATCATGTTATCTGCGGGGGCAATAAAGCATCTTATCCGCCCCTGCGAAGACTTCCCTGATTAGGCCTACACGACATCGGGCTGCGGGCGAGGGAAGCCATCAGCTCGATATTATCTTTGGCGTCACTTTGTTGACGTGATCTTTATGATATCATTATTCGCCAGCTCATGCTTCTCGCCCAGCCTCATCTTGGTGCGGGCGTTGACTCCAAACAGGAAGGAGTCGCCGATCTGGGTGTGGATCCGATAGGCGAGATCCTTTGCGGTGGAGCCCTTCTTTACCAGGAACGCGTCGGGGAAAGCTACGCCATCCTTGTTTGTATAATGGGTTTCATCCTCTACTGGGTAGACCACAATAAAGCCCATTAGATCGAACACCACCATATTCATACATTTCTGGATGCCGGTGCCCCCATTTTTCTTTAGGAACTCCCGCATCTTCTCCAGCGCAGCTTTCTGCTGAGGGCTCAATTTTGCCGGATCCTTGACCGTAAAGTCCGAGTCGCCAGGAAGATAGTCGATATAACCGTTCTTCGCCGCCATCCTGAGGGCGAGCTCAATACCGGCGCTGCACGGTATCACTTTATACCCCTGCTTTTCCAGTCCTTTCAACTTTTCAATATTGCCCGGAGGGGCGATGTCAGCCTTGTTCGCCACGATGATCATTGGCTTGCTGACCCTGCGTAGCATTTCAGACAGCTTCACCATATCCTCCTCGTCCCAATGGGCGATCGCCTTACTATCAAGACCCAGCGAGTGGATGGCCTGCCGGGCCATGAGATCGTTGATGCCGAGCCCGGCAAACTGCTCCGCGACAACCTCTTCCACCTTGGCCATACCGGAGCCCGATTTTTTCGCCAGCTTCATCCAGTTCGAGCTCAGAATACCGTACATCCACATGGTGATCTCATTTTCCAAAAAATTGATGTCATCCAGCGGATCGTGAGAGCCCGCGGGGACAATATTACCTTCCAGATCGGTGCCGCCGGAAGCATCCACCACGTGAATAATGGCCTCTGCCTGGCGCATATCGTCAAGAAACTTGTTGCCAAGACCCTTGCCCTTACACGCATCGGGCACAAGCCCGGCCACATCCAGCAGCTCGACGGCAATAAAACGCTCTCCACTTATACATTTTGTACATTCGACCTTGAGCTCGGCTGAAGGGCATACCGTCCGGACGTAAGATACACCGTGATTTGCCTTGATCGTAGTAAAAGGGTAGCTGGCGATCTCCACGTCCACCAGCGTTGCCGACTTGAAGAACGAGGACTTCCCTGCATTTGGCTTTCCGGCGAGTGCGATGGTAATGGTCATGGTGAGCAACTTCTCGAAAAGGTTTCTTTCCGCTTAATCAATATGCCGCGCGAACCTTATAAGTTTCGAGCGGAAGACAAGCGAAAATCCATGCGCTTTAGAGCCCAAAAGCCTTATCATCAGGGGAGCGTGGAAGGGCATGAGACCCCCCTTCAGGGTGGGTGGATAGCCCACAGCATAACACTTTCGGAACACACGATAGATTCATTTCCAGAAGAGCAGTGAATAACGTGCAATTATCCTACAAAGATAGAGTACACATTTGTCTGTACTGTAATGTCCGATTGGATAGGGATTTCAATGTATTGAATATTTTGAGTGTTGGTGTGGTTCTCTGGTTTAAAGGGTGCGGGATATGTCGGTTTGTCTGTCGAGCGGATGGTCGATGCACTCAGCAGAGATGTTGTTTGCAGACTGTCGGTCGTGAATCAGTAGCACCGCCGTTTAGAGCGGGGTATTTCACTTAACCGTGATAAGAGTTCGCTTCTTCTCGATAGCCGGTGTTTCATGCGATAAAAGATATAAGCAGATAGCACTTATGCTCCAATCGATGGCTTCTCATATCGTCCGGTTAGCATTAGTTTGTACGCTTTTGCTGTTACTGGCAGGTATAGCCGTCGCGGAGTCGTCCATTCTCCCTGCACCGGAGTACATGACGACTCAGTCGGCCGACCACTTCACGATAAAGTATAACCCTGAAGGAAAAGTGGACATGACTAAAGTACTGAAAGATTCGGCGGCAGCTTATGATAAAATTGACAGATTTTTCTTGGGATACCACAATAACACGACGGTGAAAATCGCCGACAGTAACGAGGAATACCGGGCAATAACCGGCATGGATGATGTGCCCGACAGCATCCAGGCCATCGACTTCAGCGACGAGGGAAAGGACACTATTATCATTAAGTCGCCGAATATACTGCCGGACTTCAGGCAGATAATGACATATCACATGGCTAAGAACGCCGAACGGAATATGTTGAGGGTATATCACACCCCTCCAGCATGGTTTGATGAGGGGCTCGCCGAGTACGTGGCGTCGAATATCACTGATGGTGACAGGAACTATTCGGCGGATCTCGCAAAACAGAGTAGGTGGATGCCCCTGGATCAGATCGATAAAATATACGAGAGCACGACCATTTATAACATGAACTCGACAGACAACAAAAACGCTCGAATACAATCATTTCTGCTGGTTGAACGGGTGGGGCACATCTATGGAAACCTGACGCTGCTCGACATTCTCACTGACTTCGGACAGCAGGGAGACTTGGACAACGCGTTCATGAAGTATACAGGGCAAAAGCCCGATGATTTCAATCGGGAGCTGGGTGAGATTATGATCGGCCCGCAGACCGCCACGGCGAGTGCCATACCTGAGTCGGATAGCAAGGCAAATATATCAGGACATGTTTTCGATGCCAATAGCGATCTGCTCAGCAACCAGACGATCAATGCAACAGTCAGCGGCATGAATATGAAGGGTAAAGGACAATTATCCATGATTAACCTGTTCGGGATCATCGTCATCATCATTGCCGACCTCGCCGCAGCGGCTATAATTGCATATGTTCGGCGTAAAAGCGTCCTCTGAAACTTGGATGAATCGCCAGCTAGAATGGATTGACCTGCGCCGAATTTTCGTCAACCGCGTAACCTAAAAAAGTTTAAATACTATGTATAGCGTATAAGGCTACGCTGTGACAGTACGCCTTGCGCGCTGTCAAGCACGGTATGCAGGGGTTGCCAAGTCAGGTCAAAGGCGCAGGATTCAGGGTCCTGTCTCGAAGGGGTTCGCCGGTTCGAATCCGGCCCCCTGCACTTACATACGCCGATTTTCACACTTTACAATTGTTGAAAGTGGTCTTGCACCCCGCCCCAACGCATGATTGATTCTGGTTTATTTCATGGATGATATTACCTAAGTGGTCTTGCACCCTCTAGTGATGATAGTATTACAAGTGGTTTAAATTTTATCGGTTAGCTATTTATTGTACTACAAGCATATGCTGAAGCTTCGATGAAAATTTGTCACTCTTTTATAGTTGGTAGTGTGATCACGAATTTGGCGCCTTGTGTGTGGTCTACGGGCACCCACCCTCAAACCCATACTCGATCGTTGTAGCTGCCACGAACGACCTGACCAGGTATAATCCAAGGCCTGTGCCCTTCGCCTTCGCTATGTTCGTGCCCTTTAGCATTCGGTTGAAAATCCGTGTTTCAGGCAACGACAATGTTAAACGTGGCGTGGCCTGATGGCTGGTAATGGCTCGCCTGGCCTTGGCTGAAGTGACTGCCGTCGGACTGCATAAGGTCAGTCGGAGTTGAGACGGTAACCGCTACTGAGACCTGTCCTTTCACATTAGGGTTAGGTAGGCTCGCGGCGAGCCTGATCTCGCGGTACTCAGTATCGTTCAGCCGATCGAGCATAACGGTCTGCGTTTCATTCGACAGGATGTCACCGTGGACGTTCTTTTCAATTATCATAGCGGTTAGGGGCACGTCGACGAAATCGTCGCCGGTAATGTCCAGAATGCCGATATCAAAGCTCAGGGTACCGTTTGCAATCACCACATCAGGCGTATAATCGACCCCAATATACTCGATGCCGTAAGGATTGTACGTGCAGTTGTAGCTCCTGCCGGAGTACAGATCACTGTATTCCATTGACCATGTGCCATTACCATCGTAATCGACGACGTTATAAGGCAGGGATAGGTTAAGTCGGAACTTATCAGGGATATCGGGAGTTACCAGGTACTTTGGAATGATACTGTCAATGTCGAACATGACTAAGCTGTCACTATGCTGGTGCTTTACCTCGGGCGTATGGCGAACGTCATCCGGGTTGAATGGGGATGAGTACACATACCAGAGCGTGAGCACCGCTATTATCCCAAGCACAACCAGCACTATTTTTATCGATTTTTCTCCAGTCATAAAACCATCGTTTAATCACCATAATACCCATGGCATGCTGAACTACAGGTTAAAACAAACGAATTTAATAATTTTTTGTATTATCTCATAAATTACGAATTAAAACTTTGAAAAGCGACACCATCTAGATATTTTATTCGTAAATATTGTATTATTGGTTTTTAATGGTTGGTAGTGTGACTATGAATTTGGCGCCTTGTGTGTGGTTTCGCCCGGGTCTTCCGTATCGCGACAAGCGCAATCCTGTGATCGTTCAGAACGATCGCGTCGTTTAGGATCCGCATAGTCCTGGCATGCACATCCTTCAACTGGTCGACGAGGCTCGCATTATTAGCAACCACTTCTACCGGTGCAGAACGGATAAGTGCAACGTTAATATGCCCTGCGCGGTGCCTCGACAATGCGGAACGGGATAGGTGGTAGGTCTCTTCGAGTTCCTGCAAAGACGCCCCGTTAACGAGCATACGGTCGATTGTGTTCCGATGTGCCGAGACGCAAACGCTGCAATTTTTTGTCATTGGATCGTGTTCTCCTGTTTTGTTAGTTGAGTTTTTCGGGTTGTTTTGCAGTTTGGCAGTACATAGTACTGCTGCCAAACTGCCAAACAGGATATTGCCTGCTGTTCAGCAACGTCTTTGCCATACTACACTAAACTACCAAACTGGCATGTGTCTGCCG
>DATHCY010000232.1:0-14216 GCA_035319305.1 Methanocella sp. | reverse complement strand
AGAAAGGAGAGAGCGGCCCGGCCACCGAGAAAGGCGAGACAGCCATCGGCGGCAAGATCGCGGTCAACGCCTCGGGCGGCCTGAAGGCGACCGGACACCCAGTGGGCGCCACTGGCATCAAGCAGGCAGTTGAGTGCGTAGAACAGCTCCGCGGCGAAGCGGGCAAGAGACAGGTGGACAGCGCGAAGATCGCTATGACCCACAACGTGGGCGGCACAGGCGGCACAGCAGTCTGCCATATCCTATCGAATGAGAAGAGGAGGAAATAACATGAGCGTCCCGAGATTCTGGAGAGAGATCCCCGCGCGTTATAACCTGGTAGGAACCAAGTGCGAGACCTGCGGCAATCACTACTACCCGCCCAGGACTTGGTGCCCTGACTGCAGAAGACAGGGCAAAATGGTCGACGTCCAGTACAAAGGTACAGGTGAGGTTGTCACATACTCGACTATATACGCACCCGGCGAGAGCTGGATCGGCGGCAAGCCATATGTGCTGGCTATCGTCAAACTTGACGAGGGACCCCATGTGACCACCCAAGTCATCTGCGATCCATCCGAGGCAAAGATCGGCATGCGAGTCAAGAAGGTCTTCCGCCGGATCGGCGAAGACGGCGATAAGGGCATGATCCACTACGGTACAAAGTTCATACCGGAGTGAATCACTTCCCCCCTTTTTTGAGATCCGATCCAGTCCGGCGATCGCCTGATCGTCACCGAAGTAGCCACGATCTACTTCCGACTTTTATCTGTGGGGAGTGCGGGGGACGGGAGACCTCGGCCTTTAGGCCGAGGATGGTAGCCCCTCGCATAACACTTTCGGCCCGCATACGACAAGCTTAAGTTTCAAGACAGGACAATCAACTAATGATGCAGTTATCCTACAGATACCGATTCTACCCGAATCAAGACAGCGAACTATTATTTTTGCAATTTAATGAATAAAAGTTCCATCGCATATAAAAATTGCGATGCCCATAAAAGGCGCTACCTCCCCTCATTCGCAAAGTCGTAGTCGAAATCCGTAATCCTCCGAATACCTTTTCGCCACTTATAGAACTCCGCCTTGTAGGCCGTGATGAATGCGAAAGCTACCGACTGGATCAGCATCTGCAGTACCATGATTGCGGCGAGAGAAGGCAGGCCGAAGCTGCTAACGGGCATTCCTCCGGGTGCAGTAGCGTTCAAAGACTGGTTAAACGCTGTCGTATTCACTGTGCCATTTTCATAGTAGGAGAGGTTGGACGCGACGATCAAAAAATATTTCATGAACAGGGCAGACACCAGCGGCAGCCACACCAGTATTTTGACGCCGGTGATGATAATGGCAAAGGGCACGACGATCATGAGATGTTTCCATACGAATCCGATGCTGACACCGAACGCCCTCGCGAAGTCAACTCCATCTGCCACGATGGCGATATCGTAGAACTCAATGAACATCAGCCCTACGAACATGATCATAGCGCTGATGGGCAACAGGATGAGCAAGAGCAGCATAGCCATGGCGCCGCCCGAGGACATAACGCCGATCATAACCAGTACCGCAGCAAGCAGCCACAGGAGATATGATGCCAGCCAGGCCATAATCCATGCGATGAGGAGGTTCATGTAGTACTTTTTGCCTGATGAAATAAACAGTTCCCATGTGGCACCGCCACCTGTAGCCTGTTCGACCGCGCAGCCGAGGGCTCCACCGGTGATGAAGGGCATAGTCAGCATAGACACAATAATAGGTATTGACGAAACTGCGATCACCTGGAGCGATGAGCTCTGACTGGCAGAGGCAAGCGTCGAATACTGGATCAACGTGATCGCGCCGATGATGCCGGAAAATAAACCGGAAATGATAAATATGGGACTTCTAGCAGCGCCCATAAGCCCTTTTTTTAATATAGATGAAAAGCTATCCATACAAGATACAGTTCAAGCGTTACAGGGATATATTCATTTTCTGTTAACTTGTTGATCTATCATCAGTCCATGCAAATCGTTATATCCTCAGAGGGCTATACTCCATTAATCATTCGTGTACAAACGAATAAATTTGCGCAGTCAGATGGTGATACGTGTGCTCAACGAATACAAATGCGAAAAATGCGGCCACATAAACAGGACCGCCATTCGGCCCCGCTTCTGCGAGAAATGCCGTGCTGCAAGAAGATTCATGCACAAGATCGAGCCATCGCGCCAGGGAGGATGAAATATGGGTAAGATCACCAATATCATGGAAAAGACATTCACCGGAGAGACGATGGAAGTAGGCCTATATCTGGCGATGGCCAAGAAGGCCGAGCTAGAAGGGCTGCCCGATGTGGCCATGTACCTAAAACAGCTCGCCTGGGATGAGGCAGGCCATGCCTGCGAGGTAGCCACGTTGCTGGGCAAGATCGGCCCGACAAAAGCCAATCTCGAAATGATGCACAAGGGCGAGACAATGGCTACGAAAGAAAAGGCTGATGCTGCGAGGATCGCCCGTGAAGAGGGTAACCTTGAAGCCGCCAACTTCTTTGAGACCGCCTCGAAGGACGAGAACAGGCACAGGTCAGGCCTAGAGGGTTTCATAAAAAAGATCTGAGCGATGAATCTTCGAAGAAAAAAGAAGGGCCTTACGCCCTTCACACTTTTGCCCTAGCCTTTTTCCCGGATCCTTCTCCCTTCTGCTCGGTTATGTACCGGATGATCTCAACGTCCCCGACGAAGCTGCCCTTCTCACCCTTCATTACAACGGCGGTCAGTTAGTCGTAGATTATATCACCCTGGGAGTTTCTGAACTTCACTCTTTGCACGGACTCCATCTTCCTGGTGCGCTCAGCTTTCTCTATCGTACAGCTGGAGTCGCAGTAACCCGACGGGATGTTGTTACTCATTAAGCGGTCGCATCTCAGCCATCGTAGTCTCCCATGCCGGAGAGGGCCGGCGCCGCCTTATTATAGGACGATGTTCCGATCCGCATCTCTGACGAAAATCAGATCAGGAGTATACGATAGGATCCTCGTTAGCGTTGTTTTATCTTTATGCCATTTGAGCGGCTTGCACCGCCATTCATTATTGCCATTATGGACGTTAACATGTGCCTGCACTCCCGGCTCCACCATTTATTCGTTCATATTGCATTTAATTGTATTATTGATTGTTTTTTAATAAAAACATGTAAATACATTCTAATTCAAAAAATAAACTTAATTTTTACATAATTTCCTATAATGTCCCTTAATCATCTAATTTTGAAATCTCCAAAAACTTTTATACTATAGAGTAAAGTTTATAGACAACCCAATGATATTTCTTAAAAGTCGAAAGCAGTTTAATCGCTGACCCCAGGAATATACATGCAGACACCTCAAACAGTGACGATACCGGTCCGACCGGAAACCGATGAGCCGGAAAACGCGTATGATGTCAAAGTCTCAGTGATCATTCCCACCATGAACGAGCCTGCGATCAGCAAAGTCGTGAAAGAGACCCGGCAGGCGCTTAAGAATTTCGGCCTTGAAATCATCGTCGTGGACAAATCGACCGACGATACACCAAAAAACGCCAGAAAAGCCGGTGCCCGGGTGATCACCCAGGAGCACGCGGGATATGGCAACGCATACCTGATCGGCTTCCGCAACGTCTCGCCCGATACCGACATCGCCGTAATGATGGACGGCGACTATACTTACGATCCTTTTGAAATCCCGCTACTGCTCGACCCGATTATGAATGACAATGCCGACATCGCCCTCGGAAACCGCTTTATGCATATGGAAGAGGGGGCGATGAATCTTCGCAATAAACTTGGCAACGGCATCATTACTGGCACGATCAACACGCTATACAGACTAAGGCTCCATGACTCGCAAACGGGATTCAGGGCGATCCGCCGCAGCGCCCTGGATACGATGGACATCTCCTCTGATGGTATGCCTTTCGCCAGCGAAATGATCATTGACGCCAGGAAAAAGTCCA
Organism: Methanocella sp.; assembly: GCA_035319305.1. Lineage (GTDB taxonomy): Archaea > Halobacteriota > Methanocellia > Methanocellales > Methanocellaceae > Methanocella_A. The sequence continues at coordinate 10,263 of DATHCY010000232.1, read as the reverse complement.
TCCGCCTCCTCGAGGTGCCGATCAGGTACCGCCGGCGCATAGGACGGCCAAAGCTGAAAGCATACAAAGATGGATCGCGGATTATCGGCCTGATCGTTCGAATGGTCCGGGATTATAACCCCCTCACGATATTCCTGCCTATAGGCGGCCTGCTCATGATCGGCGGCGTGATCGTATGGCTATCCATCATCATGGACTGGCTCACGACCGGGGAAGTACGCAGGCTTGCTTCAGTGGTCGGTGGAACAATGATATTGCTCTCCGGACTGCAGATCATCTTCTTTGGCCTGCTGGCGGACATTATCCTCGTAGCGGTTCGCTCGAAACGGTAGGCATGTGCGGTGAGCGACGATGAAGATCGTCTTCGTCAGCGACGTCGTCTACCCTTATGTAAAGGGCGGTGCTGAGAAGCGCATTTACGAGCTGTCGCGACGACTAGTAGCACGTGGCCATAATGTGCATGTTTTTAGCGTTAGATGGTGGGACGGCCCAAAAGTTTTGGTGAAAGATGGGATCACCTACCACGGGGTATGTCGCAAACAGGCATTATATGTCAACGGTCGTAGGTCAATCCTGGAGGCCGTGTGGTTTGCACTGTGCTTGGCAGTTCCGCTGGCCAAGGAGCAGTTCGATGTAATTGACTGCAACCAGCACCCATACTTCCCATTGTTCATCTGCAAAATTATTTCGATGACGAGAAGGACACGTTTTTTTGCCACATGGCACGAGTTCTGGGGCGACTACTGGTACGAGTACCTGGGAAAAGCCGGCCTCCTCGGGCAGATCATTGAAAAAACCGCTGCTATGATGCCAGACAGGATCGTAGCGGTCTCTGAACGTACGGCAGCGGCATTGAGATCTGCAAGACTACCTGACCGTAAAATATTAATTGTTTCGAACGGTATCCCCTACAAACATATTCAGCAGGCACCACCGTCAATGGAAGCCTGCGACGTGTTCTTCGCAGGCCGACTCATCAAAGATAAACATATCGACGTACTGATACAAGCCTGCAGAGCCGCCACGGCCGATCGGGCCGTTAAGCTGACCATCTATGGGGAAGGCCCGGAAAAGGAGCGGCTGAAACAGCTGGCAACTGAGCTCGACATGACAGGCAACGTCAAATTTGGAGGGTTCCTCGCCGAAGAAGAGCTGATTGCCAGGATGAAATCCGCCAGGGTATTCGTACTGCCTTCCAGCCGTGAGGGATTTAGCATCACCACAATCGAAGCACTGGCCTGCGGCCTTCCGGTCATCACTGTGGACTGCCCCAGAAATTACGCGATCGACCTGATAGAAAACGGCACTACAGGCCTGATCACAAAGCTCGACAAAGATCCGATCTCCGCAGCGATCCTAACATTGCTCGACGATAGCGCCGCAAGGCAAAAGATGTCAGAAGCCTGCGTAAAGGCAGCCGAACAATATGATTGGGATCTGCTGACAGCTGAGATCGAACGGATATATAACGGCCATAACGGCAATAATTGATGATTAAAACTGAAAAACAACCATATAAAATAATAACGCATCTAACTGCGAGCGGGAGGAACTATTACGATAAGCATCATCATCCCTGCATATAACGAGGAAGCCCGGATCGAGAGAACCCTGATCGATTACAGCAAAGGCCTGAAGATCCTGGGCGAGTACGAGATCATAGTAGTATGCGACGGCTCCCGGGACAACACGGCCAAAATCGCGTCAAAATACGCTCAGGTGCTGAGCTTTGAGAACCGTCTAGGAAAGGGCAGGGGTGTAATGGAAGGATTCAAAGTGGCTCGCGGCGATGTGATAGGCTTTACCGATGCGGATAACTCCCTGAAGGTCGACCAGTTCCTCAAACTGATCGATGAGATGGAGAAGACCGGCGCCGATTGCGTTATCGCTGACCGGAAATCAAAGGAAGCCGTAATCATCGAGAGCCAATACCTCATCAGAAGACTAGCCAGCGAGTCGTTCAACCTACTATTCCCCCGCCTACTCTTCGGCCTGCACGTGAAGGACTCACAATGCGGAGGCAAGATTTTCAAACGGAAATGCATCGAACCCGTGATCCCGAAGATGGCCACCCAGGGCTTCGAGTTCGACGTGGAACTGCTATGGCGAGTGAAAAAAGCTGGCTGTACCATCCGGGAAGTGCCAGTAGTCTGGAAGGACGATAAAGGCAGCAAATTTAGTTTTAAATATATACCAGAGATGGGGCTGAACCTAGCGAAAGTACGATTCGGACTTCTCAAAAAATAACTATTAGAGAACGACTGCGAGGCATAGAACAACCTGTATAACCATTTTGTGATCGCGTGGTCTGCCACTTTGCTATGGTCTCGTAGGGCAACAAAAAACACTAAAAACAGTTTTTAGAGGAACACAGATTACTCTAATTCATCAAGATGGCCCATAGCCAAAACAAAACTACACCAAATCACCAGTTAAAATCCGAAAGACACAAAAACATGGCTATTGGGTGAGGCTTGTCTCAATTTTGCTGTAAAATTCCACTTGATCCTATATACACCCAGGTCAACTTAGAATCTTATGACAGGTCAGACCCGCGGTTATTTTGCCAACCGCGTTTTAATTTGGTGTACTAGTGTTTCAGGGGAACTTGTCCACGTTTTAATAGCCATGGGCCAGTGCCATTAGGGAGTTGATTGTACCTCAGTGTAGTTTTGTTTTGGCTATGGGCCATCTTGATGAATTAGAGTAATCTGTGTTCCTCTAAAAACTGTTTTTAGTGTTTTCGTGCTGCCCTACGAGAACTTACAATGAAGAACTCCAAACCCCAGCAAGCCGCCACACAACGTACCCAAAAGCAAGCCCAGTTCGAACCTCAACGCAACGTACGGTATAGCTCCCGACACCAAAAGGAGAGGTTAAAAGTGCGAATGGATATGATGAGGGAAAAATCATATGAGAGCATAAGAAGGATACCCGCCAATTCAATGGCGGGGATCATCACTAACTGTTGGCACCATACATGGTAGACGGATAGCCATTTAGCTGTGAGGGATATTCGGATGCATAGCCGTACTCATAAGCCGCAGGATCGCCATTGTACTGGGCGTAAGACCCTGGATCATTGCCGTACAATGACGACAAGGGATCGTAGGGATATGCCGATCCATAGCCGCTCAGCGGCGCTGCACACGAGACAGCACCTGGTACAGGCGGTACAGCGGAGCCATATATGTTACCGTATGCAGATGGATCACTACCATATGCAGATGGATCGTATCCGCCATAGGGGTCATCATAACCGTAAGAGCCATAACCGCCACAAGGTTCAGGGTAGTTGAATGCTGGAGCCCCACATTCGATGATCGTTACTCCCGGACTGCAAGCGCCGCAGCCAAAACCACAGCCTCCTAAACCATTACCAAAACCACAGCCCCCTAAACCATTACCAAAACCACAGTTTCCACGGCCATCGCCAAACCCTCTGCCGCCGATCCCGTGTCTCCAGAGACCGTTACTGCCCGGGCCGTGATTGAAGGAATTATGAACCATGTTACCGTTGGCCTTATTATGGCCAATACCGAAACCGTTGCCACTATTGCCGTGTATAAAAGGTAAGCCTTGGCCAAAACTGCCTACGCCAGTATTAGGGCCGATGCCCTGACCCCTGTTGAAGCGTGGAGCGATGGAGGCACTAGGTCCCGCGTTTCCTGAGCCGGCGTTACGCCAAACTGCTTGATTATTATTGTTGATGTGAGGGGCAGCAAACATGCTTCGACCTGTGCTTCCGATACCTGCATTATGGCTAACACTAGGACTGATGCCGCCGCCTGTACCATGGCCGCCGTTGCCGCCGATCGGCCATACGCGGGCTGATGCTGGCGTCGCAAAAACCATTGCAGCCAGCAGGATAAACCCCAATAAAAGTATCTTCTTCATTTCTTTTTATCCCACCTACGATTGGAATTCCTCTATATGACAAAAAATATAGAGACTGTGAAAGGCGAAGTATGCTCTTAAAATAAAGATATTTTACTTAAAATTACACATAATATTGTAATTTTTAAATTTATGTGGGGATATTGCCATAAATCTCAATTTTGGTCGATATTTAGCCGATTTTTAATGTATGATAATCTGTTGACATTCTATAGGTAATATCGCTCTGGATCATAATTATATAGGGAAAATAAGTGCTGTTCCATGCCTCAAATCATTTTTGTAAAAATCCATGACACACCATGCAATATAGGTTCAAGCTCATTGCAGCATAGTACAGCGATCTCATATTGTGTCTACTAGTTAGGTCAGCAGAGCATGGCGATGACGATAACGGGATTAGTCACTTATAGCCTGACTCAGCCATTGTTTCCATCCGTTCTGCGATGAAATCTGCATATGTAGGCAATTCTTCCAGTTCAGCGCTCTTGCTGCTGCGGTATGCGTACAAATTCTTCTCCCGTTCCAGCTTCAGCCGTTCCTCTACGATATCCGCGACGAAGTGGTTCCAGAAGTCGCGGAATTCGTAAATGCAGTATAGCATGAAGTTTTCGAAGTCCTGCTCATCGTCGATAAACTCGATTAGGTCTGGCCTGTCCTCTATGGCGTAAAAGAAAAGTGAGATGAATGCGTTGTACTGGTCGTCCGAGCGAAAGCTGATCCGCTTCGCCTGGGTAATGCCGCCGACCCGCTGTTTTAGGTCCAGCTTCCGTTGATCCTTAAGCTCGGAAGCGACCCGGTTGATCGTCTGGATCATCAGCGGCTTGGCCTGTTCACCGAGTTTGTAGACGAGCAGATCGTGCATCAATGTCGTTTCAGGAAAGGAGTTGACGTCCTCCTTGATAAAAGACTGGACGATGTACTCAGCGATATGATCTAGAACAAGGTTACCGTCGGATCTCTCTTTTTCGCTCGTTGTTTCATTTTTGTTTACCTTAGCCACACTATAGCCTCCATGGATATACAGCCCGGTCTGCATGCAATCGTATTCATTCCTGACGTAATATGCGCCGGACGGTATAAAGGTTTTTGAGAGAGACCGTGACTAAACCATCGCTCAAGGTGATTTAAGGCCGATGCTGCCGGTTACATCCAGCCGCAACAGCACTGAATCCCCGGAGGAGAGCGTCTTCAAATCCATCCCGGTAAAACCGTGCCTTGCCGCCACATTTCCGGAGCCGCCTCGACGATCTACGCTGTTCAGCAATGCCCGGGCAGCGCTCTCCCGCTCCTCCGGATCGGTAACCAGCGAGAGCTTACCCATAAGGGTAATGCTGCGATAGCTGGTGATATCGGCGTTGTACGAATCGATCTCCACGCTTACATATGGGCTTTTTCGATACAGTTCTAGCTTTATTCCATAGTCTGCAAAATGGAAATATAACCGGCCGTTTATGTATACGTAGTCCAGCGGTATGATGTACGGCTGAGGATTATCGTTAAATGCCATACGGCAAATACGTTGCGATTCAAGAAGGTCGCGAACCTCTTTGTCGGACATCTTCGGAAGTTTAAAAACATCCTGACGTTCAAGCTGAGTTTGCCCCATCCCCTAACACCACTAGAAGTTTTCACTAGTTACTCGGACAAAAAATGTGCCCGCGGAGGACACGGTACAGGTGTTGTAAACCGCTGAAAATTGTTCAAAGACGAATGGGTTATTGAATAAGAGGTTGTTTTGGAGTTTTGGATAACAACGATCGCTGCGTTACGTCGGAACACAATGCAAAACCTTTCAAGAAGGGGGTGGGTATAAACGCCAAATGATCGATGGCGCTGCAAGGGGGGGGTTCAGGCGTTGATAAAATTGTTCAGCTTGGTCTGACGAGATTCGCACCGCTCCCCAGGGATCTCGATGGGGTATACCCCGGTCAGGCAGCCGGTGCAGAGGTCTTCCTTGTCGATCCCTATCGCCTTCACCAGTCCATCCAGTGAGATGTAGTAGAGCGAATCCGCTCCAATCATGAATTCGACTCCTTTGATAGATTTATGTGCGGCGATCAGTTCTTCCCTAGTGGCCATATCGATGCCAAGGTAGCATGGCGAAATGATGGGTGGGCTGCCGATCCTGGCATGGATCACTTTTGCCCCGCCACGGCGGATGAGGTCGATGATCCGTCGGGATGTGGTGCCTCGCACGATACTGTCGTCGATCAGGATCACCTCCTTCCCTACAATGTTTTCGCGTACGATATTCAGCTTCAGGCGAACTGCGGTTTCGCGCATGTCCTGTCCGGGCATAATGAACGTTCGGCCTACATAACGGTTCTTGATCAGGCCTTCTGAATACGGAATTCTGGAGGCGCCAGAGTAGCCGATGGCCGATGTGATCCCAGAATCTGGCACGGGTGAAACTACATCCGCCTTGGTCGGGCATTCCCTCGCAAGCTCTTCCCCGATCCGCTGCCGTACCTTGTATACCAGCTTGCCGTCAAGGATCGAGTCCGGCCTGGCGAAATAGACGAACTCGAACATGCAGAGAGCGTGATTTTTACATTTGAACAGCTTGTGACTCTCAATCCTATCGCTCAGCACTACCATTTCCCCGGGGGCGACGTCGCGTAGGATCTCCCCGTTCAGCGTATCGATGGCTGCGCTTTCCGAAGTAATGATATAGCCATTATCAAGACGGCCTATGCACAACGGCTTGAAGCCCAGCGGGTCTCGGACACCGATGACCTGATCTCCGAGCAGGATAACTAGTGAATATGAACCGATCAGCTTGCGCATGGTTTCCCGCACTGCTTCCACCAGATCGCTGCGCATCAGCTCGTTGACGAGCAGGTGTGCGATCACTTCGGTATCGGAGTCGGAGGTGAAAACCCGGCCGCTGGCCTCGAGCTCCTTTTTAAGCTCTCGGTAGTTGACCAGATTCCCATTATGGGCGATCGCGAGTGTGCCGTTCTTGTAGGAGACTGTAAATGGCTGGCAGTTTTCCTGCTTGGAACTGCCTGTCGTGGAATAGCGGACGTGGCCTATGCCAGTATAGCCGGTCAGCCTTTGCAGACGATCCCTGCTAAAATAGTCGGTCACCAGGCCCATGCCCTTATCGTTCAGGACTGCGTTGCCATTGAAGACGGCGATGCCTGACGACTCTTGGCCTCGGTGCTGTAAGGCCTGTAATGCATAATAGATATATATGGCGGAGGAATCCCTGTTCTTTTCCTTATCGAACCAGACTCCGACCACTCCACATTTATCTTTCACAGCTCACGCACCTTTCTTTGAAAGCAAGCACGAACTCTTGCGATTATGTTTTTCTGAACAGTGTGATAGTTCAAATAGTTTACAGTATCACTCGCTTAGTTGGTCACCAGTTAGTCGCTCACTCGTTCAGTAGGACTAACGATTACTTACCAAGTTTTTCTCGCCAGATGACTATGCCAGCTCCACTTATTGAGCTTGGCGGAGCGGCCAAAGCCGCACGATGCGCACACATTCTTATTGAAGTTGAAGGAGACCTTGCCACAGCGGCGGCAGATCGTGTGCACCCTCTTCTGGCGCTTACCTTGTGATGGCGTACCCTTGGACATTATTGTTCACCTTTTGCGGCCATATTACTGTATGGCTAGTTTATCAATGTTACGGTGAGACGTAGACCACCGTGTCGCCCCTCACGATGATCGTGCCGAGCTTCTTCGATGCCTCGTTCTCCTTCAGTTCTTCAGCGTTATCGAGCACGAGGTTCATGTGCATATCGTAGCCCTGAAGCTCGCCCCTGAACTCACGGCCGCCCTTCAGCCGTACGATCACGGGAGAATTGAGAGCCTCATTCAGGACATCAAGGGGTCTCTGACTCATAAAATTCCTCCACAAATACAAATCAGTGAATGTCGTTGAATAAATCTCACGTACCATATTTATACTTATCGCATTACGATCGTTGCCTCGGTTAAGACCAAACCCCGGTTAATGAGATTTTTCCACGTTTTACTATATGCCTTGGCGGAGTGAGACTTGACCATTGATGCCTCTTGGTTTTAGTGAGATAGCCTGTTGGGTCGGTGAATGATTAGATGCACTGGGGCATGGCGATGGGAAGTTCAACGGTAAAAAATTAATAAACAAAAGTACCATAGACACTCGGAGCTTAAAGTTACAATGGGGATAAGTCTTTGAGGATCAAGGCCAGACATCATTTGAGAGAGGATTCCATCAGAAAAATCCTTGACGATCTGAGGGCTGGATTCGGGGAAGGCGTCGACGCGGTTTTCAGTGGCAAGACTTGGGAGATTGCTGAGACAGACGAAACGCAGGATTTTATTCTGATAAATGGCGAGCCTCTATTATTTTCTGTGGAGGGGGTGGTTTTTCCTACGGTACGTGGGGCGATCAAGCTGCGGCCGAAGAAAAAGCGAGTCGTTGTTGATATGGGCGCGGTCAAGTTCGTGGCTAAGGGTGCAGACATTATGAGCCCCGGTATTGTGGATGTAGATGCTACAATACGTACCGGCGATCTGATCATCGTCTGTGATGAAGTGCATAATAAGCCGCTTGCTATCGGCCGTGCGATGGTGAATGCGGATGCTATGATGGGCAACCGGGGCAAAGCGGTAAAATCCCTCCATTACATTGGAGATCGGATCTGGAACCTGGAGATATAGCGCGAGCGTGGGTTAAGTTAGTTAATGAGAGAGTGAGCGAGCGCAGAGTTCCAGACACCGATAAACTATTATTTATGTGCCGACAACATTACCAACAAACAGGCAAATCATTGGGATGGAATAACATGGCAGGCAAAGGCTTTCTTAGCAAAGTTCTGGGGTCCAAACCAGCAAGCGAGAACGAAGAGTACACCGAAATAGACTTCGGAGCCATGGAGCAGCAGGTCGGCTCCGGTCCAGCAGAGACGTACGTTAGGGTGGCAGAGCTTTCAGGCCTGGGGCAGATACCGGAACTGAAGCGCGAGATCTACAACGGAAATATCGTAGTAGTCGATATCACCCTGATCAAGAGCGATAACCTGACCCGAGACCGGGCGCTGAAGGACCTCAAGCAAGTCGCTGCAGATGTCAGGGGCGATATCGCCGGCATCGGTGATCATATGATCATCGTCACCCCTATGTCGATCAAAGTCGATAGGACAAAGTTTACTGGTAAGTAAAACTGATCAGAACCCGATGAAGGATTTATCAGATGAAAATTACAAAATTACGAGTACACATGGCACAATCACGTGTCCTGTATGCAACAACATGTTAGAGATGCGCTGGCATCAGGATAGTATACCTTATTTTGGCGATGTGATGGAGATCAGCAGCGTCTGTGTCTGCGGTTTCAAATACGCCGATACTCTGATACTGGGTCAGCATGATCCGCTGCGACATTCCTTCAAAGTGTGTTCGGAAGGCCATATGTGTACCCGGGTTATCCGTTCTACTTCGGGCACGATGCGGATACCGGAATGGGGAGTTGACATAGAGCCCGGACCTGCTTCGGAGGGTTATATATCCAATGTTGAAGGCGTCCTAGACAGGATCGAGTCCGTGGTCAATATGGCCCACAAGTGGGCTGAGACGCCTGATGAACTCGAAAAGGCCAACTGCCTACTGAAGGCTATCGATGACGCGAGGGGGGGCAAATCGGCCTTTACTCTGGTCATAGAGGACCCGCTGGGCAACAGTGCCATCGTAGGCAATGAAGTCCGGGTAGAGCGGTTGAGTCCGGATTATGCGGAACGCCTTAACACCGGCATGTTTATCATAAAAAAATAAAATCAGGCAGATCCGCCCTGATACTGCGAAGGCATACTGCCACGAAGTCGCAGTAGCATGCCGGATGCTACTGTCCGATCATCTTCGAGTACATTATCTCGACGGTGTCTTCGATCTGCTCTTTCTTTACGCCCTTGAGCATTGCTGCGACTGATATGCCTCCGGCGCCGACGCCCTCTTTCACGTGGCCATCCTCGTACGCTTTCAGGCCGTCGAACTTTGACCTGGCGAATGACAGATCGGCTGTCATGACAGGGATATCCACTTTACCCTGCTCGAGAATTCCAAACAGGTTGGAGCTGCTGTCTTTTACCACCCACTTCGTTGTCGCAAGGGCGATGTCAAAGTCCTTGATGTCCACCAGCTTGGATAACAGTACCGCTACAGCCGCCATCTGGGTGCCGCCTGCGAGGATGATCGGCACAGTCTTTGCGCCCATGATCAGGCCGAGGGCGCCTGCCATCATCGGATCGCCTACGCTCTCAATCGCCCTGATCGGATCGACCGGCTGGCTGATGCCGGCAGTTCTCAGGCCTTCGAGGGCCGTCGAGTTCTTCAGCGACTGGGGGTTTACTTTCAGGCTGCTGCTGGT
>DATHCY010000231.1:0-19802 GCA_035319305.1 Methanocella sp. | reverse complement strand
TCGTCATCGGAGAGGCTTCTGAGCTTCTCCAGCTTGTATGAGGGGTCCATGAACTTCTTTCTGTTCTGGGCCACAGAAGTCTTACCTGGGTAGAACTGTGGTTTATATGTCATTTCATACAACTCCTACTATGTAGTGAGCTTTTGCGGGTTCAATTCTATGATATGTCTCACGATCTCGTTCAGCTTGTCTCTAGCACAAGTCTGACCTCTCGTAATTCCAGTGACAATTTCGACTACAGTGCCTAACGTTTCTATTTTGTCGGCCGCCGGCTGGACGACGCGGGTTTTGACGCCGATCTTGGCGAAATCCTCGAAGTCCACAGAGGCCTGGCAGACGACGATCGCTGGGATATCTACAAATCGCAGGATGTCCCTTGTCTTGTAGATCACGTGCGATTTCACGTTGCCCAGATGTATCAGCGCCAGTTTGTGACGGCGGATCTGCTCGATCTCCTTTTCAGACATTCCAAACTTGGGCCCATGCCCGATGGCCGCGTCTTCTGCATCGGAAGGTACGCCGCCGCCGGAGTATAGTACCAGGACAGAAACCTGGACGCCCTCCTTCCTCAGTCCATGGGTAATCTCGCAAATAGGCTTGGTTATGTGCCGTCTTCCGGGAGTCATGGCGATGGCGACCACGTCAGGTCGGCCGGTTTCGGAGAGGGTGCCTCGTTGGGCGAGACCTCCGCCCTTATCCATGCCCATGCTGTCTCTGCAATCCACAACCTGTGTCTCACGGTCTATTGGCAATCTACATCATCTCCGTTTTTCCTCATCTCTGTTGTTCGATTTCGGCGAACAGCACGATGATTTCGGCTGAGCCTTGGGATCGAACATTCCCACGCTGATATCGTCGACTTTTCCTCCCTTGCGCACATAATCCGTCAGCGTTTTCTGCGTCCGGATGTAGATGCCTTCATTGATCTCGAATGCAAAGGGCAGAGTCTTTCGACACGCTTCTGCAATTTTTTCCTTGACCGCCGGGTCATCCATCTCGACGAATATCCGGCCTATCTGGACGGTGAGTTCAACTTTTTCCCCCATGATCTCGAGGTAAGTCTTTTCCGAGACGTTGAACTTTCCCGCCAGTAGGTTTTCCGGATTATCCTTCGGGAGGCGCGGACCGTACACGACCATCCTTGTTATTCCTCTGATCGTGTTCAGCTCGTTTAACAGAGCCTGTGCGGTTTCCACGTTAAGCAGTCTGTCAGGAAATATTTCAACCTGCATTAGGCGGTTCTTCCTGGCCACTGTTGCTACCATTTTTTAAACTCCGCAATAGTTTTCTACTTTATACCTTGTCCTTTATCTCCTTGGCTGCCTTCGCTACCGCGGTGAGCGGCTGGTTGAACTCTGGGATCTCGCTGAAGACTTCCATCTGCTTGGAGGTCGATTCTGGCGTGAACATTTGAGTGCCTGCATCAAGTGCACAGGCGGCCGATACGCAGGGGATCGCGAAGCCCTTGGAGTGTCTGGTCACGACGTGGTTGCCGTTGAATATGCCCGGTCCGCCGCCACCGTAGATTGAGTGGCTGAAGAACGAGAACCCGACTGCAGTACCTTGTACCTTGCCGAAGTCCACACCCGGGAGTGCGGTTTCTCTCTCGATGAGGTCGTTGTAGTACAGCAGGGTCGATGATACGGCTTGGGCGCCTCTGAGCGCACCGCAGTTGACCATTGTGGCTGCCATTACACCGGCTGCCGAGTAGGCGTTCCACTTCGGAACATCGTCCGTGGTGTACACCTTGTATCCGGACGGAAGTGTCTTCTCGACTTTAATAACTTTGTCCTCAATAGCCTTGCCGACGATGGTGGCTACGACGGAACCGACTGTGCCGTTTTTGCCATTCTCCTTGACAGTGTTATAGAGTAGGTTGTCAGCGTTCAATCCCTGGTATGCGAAGCCCATCAGCTGGTACCTCTCCCATGGACCGATCGCGTCGCCCATTTCCCAGACGCCTGCCTGCTCGAAGATCGATGACAGTGCGGCCGAGTTCATGGCGTTCCTCTTGGTGATGATGACGTTGTGGTTACACGGAATGTTCCTGAGCGCGTAGCCGACGCCCTCATCTTTCTGTGGGACGTCCAGGATCGACTTTACGTTGCCGCCTTCGAGGTCGATCGTCTGTGGGTACATACCCCAGACAGCCGCCTTGACGAAGGCACCATCGAACATGTCGATCTTGTACATCTCGAGGATTGTTTCGACGGTTGCCGTCGCGGTGGAGCTGATGCCCGCCACGAACTCTGCGCCCGCCTCGATTCTCTGAGTCGGGACCTGTACCAGAAGGTTCTTGCCGCCACCGACGACTTTTACCGCGGTGTCGTCGCCCTTGCTGACACGGACCATTTCCTCGATCTTCTTGGCGATCTTGTCGGCGTCCTTGGTAAGGGGTAAGTCCAGGCTCTTGCCGAGAACTTGCCTGCCCTTGCCGCCCACTTTACCGGACTTAAGGGCTCCCTCTATGCCCTCAAGGCTGACGGAAACGGATCTCTTGGTCAGGTTGACGATCTTCCTGATCGCCGGATTGACAATCGGGCTGACTGCCTCTATTGGTACATCCTTTTCCAGAAGTTTTCCCTTGTCATCATACAGGTCAATTTTGTCCTTATATTTTGGCATTTTCTCCCTCCTCCCGTAGGATTTCAAAACTATCAAGTGGCGTCAATCACCGGATTTCCAGATTCCGGCGGCAAAGAGGCTGTGTCCATGGCAAAACGGCACTACGCGGAGGCAATCCCGTATCATGACATGTGATCGCTGATGGACTAAAACGTTCAGAATCGATCTACCTCTCTAACCACTTGGACAATATGGTATTGTGCTACAATGATATTAAGTTTATGTCTGATGCTCTCCATATATTGATAAATAAAAAAAGAAATGAATTGATTAGTAATAATCCATTTATATTTAAATATCGAAAAATAGAGTGAAATTTTGGCGTTAAATATTATATTAGAAACATTGCAGAGATACTTCCAAATACATATTATTATTATAAGTAAATATAATGAAAATTGCTTGATCTATAATAGAATGATGCTTAACCTATAAATAAGTTATCGTATTAGTAAAATGCAAAAATAAAGCTAATTTATTTAAAATAGTTAAAATCACAAGATAATTTAGAGTTTTAAAGTCTATACATACGTTAAAGAATTATTTAGTCCAAAAGTCAACCTAAAATTGGCCAATACCCATAATTTTAGCCCGGTCGGCATATACCCTTTTAAGGCTTTCGTTGTGACATAATATGTCACTTATTTGATGGCTCCGTTACAGGCTTTCGCACACTCGCCGATCATGTAGGTTATCCTCGCATCTGATATGTTGACATCCACGGTCATGCCAAGCGGCAGATCTTCCGGGATCACCACCATGTTATATGATGCGTCACGTGCAATGACCGTTCCCGCCTTGCCCTTCTCCGTCACGAGCACGGTTTTGCGAGAGCCGATAGACCCTTTCATATATGCAGAGGTGATCTGATGGTGAAGTGCAGTTAGAACGCGCGAGCGATCCTTTTTCACACGTTCTATGGTATCAGGCATAAGGGCAGCTTCGGTGCCCGGCCTGGGGGAGAATCGGGTGATATTCACTTTCAGCTGCCGGTTTTTTTCCAGGTCCTCCAGAGTCAGCCGAAAGTCCCGGTCGGTCTCTGTCGGGAAGCCAACGATGTAGTCAGTCGAGAACGTGATCCCAGGAACGCCTTCCCGTAACCTCTCCACGATCTCAGTGTACTTCCGCTCAGTGTATGGTCGCCGCATCAATCCAAGGATCCGGTCGGATCCCGATTGTATAGGGATATGGGCGAACCTGTAGACTGCCGGCAGATTGAGCACATCGATCATTTCGGGGATCATATCCGCGATGGAGAACGGGTTCATCATGCCAATACGGACTTTGAACATTCCAGGAAGGCCGACGATGTTATAGAGCAGGTCAGGAAGGCGAACGCCCAGATCTTTCCCATACGCTCCGGTGTCCTGTGCGGTGAGATAAATTTCTGCAGCACCGGCCTCTACCGCCCTACGCACCGCATCGGTCACGCTCTCGATCGGGCTGCTGTGCAGCCCGCCCCGGGCAAAGCGCACGATACAGTATGAGCATTGGCCGGAACACCCTTCGGCGATCTTGATGATGGCAGTCCTGCCACGAATCGAAAAAGGCAGATGATCCGTCGCATTAAGTCCCAGCGCCCGGATCACCGGAAACGGCCCCGGGGCGTCCATGCAGGTGAAACCGGCCAGGCGGCCAGGCTCGGCCGCCGCCATGCACCCTGCCACGATCAAGTGCTTTCCCGAATATTTCCGGATCGCCCTGAGCATGCTACTTGAGGTATGACCCGTGACCGCGCAGGTGTTAATGACGATGGAGTCTGCCTCCCCCGGGTCTCCCGTGATCGTCCCGCCGCTGGCAATGATCGCTTCCCTGATGCCGGCAGAGTCGGCCTCGTTGGCGGTGCAACCGTAAGTCTCTATGTAAACTCGCATACGATAACCTGGAGTATTCAGTACCCAGATAAAAATTTTGCGAGGAAAATTGCCGCAATTCAGCTCTGTCATTAACAACTAGATTCAGCATAGCAGAGGCAATTATTAAGCATTAAGGGAACGACTTCCTATCGATGTCACTGGAGAAGATCATCGAGGATGCCACTGTAGAACTGATTAGAAGGGCGGTGACCAAGCTGCCCACAGATGTTATGGCGGCGCTGGAAAGGGCAGCAGGCGCCGAAACCGAGGAGGTCGCCAAGCGGGAGCTGCAGGCGATGATCGCCAACGCCAGGGAGGCGGGAAGATGCACGCTACCCATGTGCCAGGATACAGGGATACCACTGTTCTTCGTCAGTATGGGACCGGTTAGGGTGAAAAGCTTGGAAGGCATACTGTCCTCCGCTGTAAGGCGCGCGACCGCAGAGGCCCCCCTTCGTAAGAACGTAGTTCACCCGTTGACCAGGAGTAATTCTGGAGACAATACGGGCATAAATATGCCGCACGTCTCCTATTCTTTTCACGACCGCGACTATCTGGAGATCACCTTTATGCCCAAGGGAGCGGGGTCGGAGAATATGAGCGGCCTAGCTATGCTTAATCCATCCCAGGGGCTGCCCGGGATCAAAAAGTTCGTGGTAGAATCGATCGCAAAAGCCGAAGGAAAGCCATGCCCACCGGTGATCGTGGGCATAGGCATCGGAGGAAGCTCGGACAT
Source organism: Methanocella sp. (assembly GCA_035319305.1). Classification (GTDB taxonomy): domain Archaea; phylum Halobacteriota; class Methanocellia; order Methanocellales; family Methanocellaceae; genus Methanocella_A. The sequence continues at coordinate 14,585 of DATHCY010000231.1, read as the reverse complement.
GTGTATGGTAATGGCCAAGCAGGCGCTGCTGCGACCGATAGGGTCTATAAATAATGACCCATCGCTGGCAAATCTCGAACAGGAGTTGCTATGGATGATCAACAGCACTGGAGTTGGGCCCATGGGCCTGGGCGGCAGATGTACTGCACTAGCGGTGCACATCGAATGCGCCAGCTGTCACACGGCCAGCCTTCCGGTGGGCCTGAACGTCCAGTGCTATGCTGCCCGGAGGGCGACGATGAAAGTATATCAGACGGACGGACGGGTCGAATTCGGGGGCGACTGAGAAGATGGAATATCATATTTCGACACCAGTAAGCAGGAAAACAGCTGAAAGCCTGAAGGCCGGTGACACTGTTTTCATTACTGGCACCCTAATCACGGCACGTGACAAGGCCCATATACGGATGGCAGAGTACTTCGAGTCCGGAAAGCCGCTACCACTGCAGCTCGAGGGCTCGGTGATCTTCCATGGCGCCCCTATAGTGATGAGTGGGAAGGATGATGGCGGCTGGGAGATCGTGGCCATAGGGCCGACGACGAGCGCCCGGATGAACGATCTGCAGCCCCCGGTCATCGCCCATGGTGCCAGGGCCATCATCGGCAAAGGTGGAATGGATCGGCGCACGCTGCAGGCTTTGCACGACTATGGCAGCGTGTACCTATCGATGACTGGAGGGACCGCTGTCCTAGGCGCCCGCAAAGTACTACGAGTTAAAGGGGTAGAGTGGCAGGATCTTGGCCTTGCAGAGGCGGCCTGGGTGCTGGAGGTATCGGATTTCGGGCCTCTGACTGTGACGATGGACGCCCATATGTGTGATCTATACGAAGATGTGCGTAACAGGGTTTCGGAAAATATTAAAGGGATGGAATTCAAATAAGTTTTAACCGACGATAACATGGAGGTGAGCCGGTATGTGCAGTAGCGGAGGCATGCCTGGCGATATTGATCTTGACGAGATGAAGTTCCAGAGATACAAATGTAAAGACTGCGATTCCACATTTAAGGGCGCGGGCAAGAAGCCTGCCTGCCCGTCCTGCGGCTGCGAGGATGTAGAGTTGGTAGAGTAGTAGTGACCCTGGAGTTTGGGCTCAGCCCTGATGAGGTCCTGTTTTTATCCGACGGCAGCTATGCCGTAGGGATCGTCAAGGCTGATCGCTGTAGGCATGTTTTCATCGAGACCGAAAGGGAGGAACTGATACAGTTCCTCACTGAGGACGATTTGATCGCCGTTTCATGCCTGGCAGGAGAGAAAGGATCCAATAGGGAGGCCGTTCAGTGTATGCTGTACCTAGTTAGCAGAGGGAAGATGCCTCTGCTGATCCTGAGAAAAGGCCACCCTGCCACCGCGCGTCTGCCTCTGGTGATTGCTGCGGGCGAGCAAATCCGACTTTCTTCATGCATCACCCCAGGGACTCATCCGGAGCAGGATATCCTGTGCGCACGAGGAAGGTTAGACGGGGCAGTATTGCACGGCACACCTGGAAAAGTAACGGTGAAAGGCAGCCCCCCCGACATCATCGCAGAATGGGAGCCAAGGCTATTTTCAAAAATTTAAAATAAGATGGGTATAGCTTATAGCGATGAGTGATGGGGCCGTGGGGTTGGAGAAAACCCGGTTGATTTTAGCGGCACAGTGATGGATAGGGATGAGAACGCCGCTGTGAATATCCTCAAAAAAGGTTTGATGATCATGGGCCGAGAACCGGCCTCAACATGGAGAAAGGCCCTACCGTTCCGAGAACTGCAAGTCTCCTTCAATGAAACAGGAAACTACAACCATAGGCGCGGTGGTTCACTAAGGCACACCAAAGTACTCTTTCAGCCTAGGCTCGTTGAGCTTCAGCCGGATCTTCGGCCTGCCAAATGGCGTTTTCACGCTTTCCTCATGGATGACGCTGAGGTTGACCAGGAAATCTTTTCTCCTTGAGAACGTAGCTTTGGACGCCACGTTGTTATCTTCGCCCCACTGAACTACATCGTAAAACAGCTCGCCGTTTTTCGCAGCCGCCAGCAACGCTATAGAGACTTTATCGATGGCTTTGGTCTTCAATACCGAGTACCTTGTATCGTCGAAGGCCTTGCTGAACATGATAAAGTCGACTATCGTCTGTTCGGTGAGGTATCCAGACATTGAAGCGACTATATCGTTTAATTTCATATTTTTAATGTTTGCTTAACGGGTAATAAAGTTTGTGATGGAAACTCGTAAAAACAACAATACGTCGATTTATCAGGCCATTGCTGATAACAGCCTATTTACGTTAAAAAAAATAAAAGCGTGGCTATATCAGCCCTACCAGTTCCTTGAGCAGGGTTGGGTTTCTGGTTACGATCTCTTTGACGAGCCTGGGAACGGTCACGTTCTCGAAGTTAACGCCCTTTAGCGAGTGGGCGGCAACATTGATGGTATTATCGCTCACCTTGGTGATGACCTCCTTGATTTTGTAGTTCTTGTCCAGTGACTTGCCCAGTTCTATGCGAACTTCGGCATCATAGCTGGAAAGCGACTTTGCGGACACATCGTCGTCCAGGATACACCGGGCGATGACATCGCCCGCGATCCGGCCGCTGCTCATGGCGTTAATGATGCCGCCGCCGGTGATCGGGTCAGATACGTGGCCTGCGTCGCCCACCAGCACCAGGCCTCCAGTAGATAGCTTTGGCAGCATGCCGCTGACCGGCACCGCGCCCACTACGGTCTCCAGGATCTTACCCTCGGGGAATCTCCACTCAATGAAATCTTTGAGGTATTGGATCGGGTGTTTGCCAGAGTATTGGGATGCCAGCATACCCATGCCCACGTTGGCCTCCCGATTTCCCTTGGGGAATACCCATACATAGCCTCCGGGGGCATATTTGCTATTCAGGTAGAAGTCACAGGACGTCGGGGCGATGTCGATATCGGTCATAAGGAACTGTGCGCAGGTCTCGATATCCTTTAGCTTCAATGTGGTATTGATGCCCGCCCATCGGCCGATCCTCGATTCGACGCCGTCCGCGGCGACCACTACCTTTGCCTTGGCCGTAAAGTTTTCTCCTCGCTGTTTACCTGTTATTCCACAAACCTGGCCATCCTCGATGATAAGGCCGGTAGCCTGGGTCTTGACCTGTACTTCGGCACCTGCTCTGGCTGCCATCTTGGCTAGCGCGCGGTCGAAGATCTTACGCTCCAGTACGTAGCCGACTTCGTTGCCCGCCATCTTCTCGGAAAGCTCGATCATGGTGCCATCCGGAGAAAATATCCGGGCGCTATTGACCTCTGCGCTGATCCACATGGGATCCGGATCAACAAACTCCATCAGCCCGAGCTTGCCTACGCCTTCGGCGCATCGCACAGGATCGCCGATCTCCTGTCTTTTTTCAATTAGAAGGACGTCCAGCTTGTTCTCTGCCGCAGTCTTCGCTGCCAGCGATCCTCCGGGGCCGGCGCCTACGACGATAACATCGTATTCACCCTTCATTCTTGATCAGCTCCAGGGCCCCCATCGGGCAGACTTTGGTGCATATGCCGCACCGGTTACAGTTCATGTCAATCTCGATAAAAGTTTCGACCAGATCGATCGCGTTTTTAGGACAGGCGCCTACGCAGGCGCCGCAATACCCACATCTATAGCGATTCACCGTTATCATTGCCTTTCCTCCAGCGGGACTTTCAACAGTCTCTCTAGATAAGTTTCAAGGTCTTTTAGTTCCCTCTCGTAATTCTGGATGTTCTCCATGTGCTCGCGCATCTGCGGATCGTCCCCGGACCTTATCTCAGCCTCCGAAGCCGAAAGCCGGTCAAGTACCACCTTGACGTAGTCGTCGTGGATCGTTTTTAGGATCATCCGCATGATCTCGTCGAGGTCGGCTTTGCTCGAGTAATAGTATTTCCGGCTGTCCTGTCGCTTGTGCCGGTTTACCAAGCCAACACGGACAAGCTCGTCAAGGGCGGAGCTGACAGCGGGCACTGAATAGCCGGTAAAAAGGCTGATTTCATCCTGCGTCATCTCATTGACTGACAGAAGGATGGCGCCGAATACACGCCCGTGCAGGTCGCCCATGCCACGGGCCTTGAAGAGCGCTTCGAAGGTGCCAAGGATCGACTCCCTCTCCCTTAAGATGTCCGAATAGGTTTTGGTCATCAATAGCATAGAGCACTGACAAGTATTTAAATTTTTTGAAAATTCAAAAAATACAAAACTAATTTTGACTATGACCGTACTGCTTTAGCAGAGATTCTGCCTGCCCTTATCATCCCCAGACAGAAACCGGTTTGCCAGAAGAGCCCCGAATTCGGGCTCTGCTATCGAAAAGCCCGAAGCCGAAGCCGGCGCGAACCCCATATTAAAGTCATACGCCGCTTTTATATCGTTGACCGACAATGAAGACTGGATGAGCCACTACAGAGAAGGGTTCCTAGTCAGCATTGAGGGCGTCGACGGCGCAGGCAAGTCCACCCAGATCGGAATGCTGGACAGATGGATGAAGGCAAAAGGGATCGCGCACACTATCCTAAAAGAGCCGACATCCGGACCTTTCGGTAGAGAGATCGTCCATAAAGTTACATCTCATGAGCCGATCACCCCAGAGGAAGAGGCACGATTATTCATGAAAGATAGAAAGGAGGACGTGACAAAAAATATCCTTCCTGCTCTGCATTCCGGCAAAATCGTGGTTATGGACCGATATTATCACTCCAACATGGCTTACCAAGGAGCCCGCGGCCTGGATCCGGAGAAGATCCGGGAAGAAAACGAAAAGTTCGCTCCCAGACCAGATCTGGTAATCGTGCTCGACATCGATCCTGAAAAAAGTCTCCTCCGCATCGTCGATCATCGAAAAAGCCCACTCGACGCGTTCGAGAAGGAAGATTACCTTCGCAGGGTCAGGGAAGTATTCCTGAAGATCGGCGACCAGCCCAACGGCGTCATCATCGATGCGAGCGAACCCGCCGAAAAGGTGCACGAAGCCATCATCCATGCTATCATGCTGAAGCTTCCGCCCCATATGTTTAACCATCTATAGCACGGACGAGATCAATATAGCGATCGTGGACACCAGGCCGGCCACAGCGATGATCTTTACCAGCGGACGATCGATCGATTTTAACGCCGCATAGCATAGGCACAGGTATGGTATGAGCGTGGTGATTACCGACGCGCTCGCCAGAAAGACGAAGTAATCCGTGAACAGCAGCAGAAACGCAGTCAGAGCGGTACACAAGATCAGAGCGTACACGGGAACACCTCTATGCTCAAATGCGAAATCTTTGTTATATTTTCCGGAAAAGCTTTGCACAACGATCGACGTTCCCAGCAGATAGGCATTCAGGGCGGAGATCATGGAAACGACAGCAACAGCAGCGATAATTATGCCCGTGCCCGGGAAGAAACGGTCGACTGCATAGGAGATGGGCGCGGATGTGGAAGCCAAGTCCTTCGCCCCGACACTGCCGATAAGGGCGAAGTTCAGAGATAGGTAGATTAGAGCCACGGTAGCGAAAACGTAAATCAGAGATCTTGGAACGGACCGTTCCGGATCACGGACCGCTCGAGACGGGATCGCTGATAGCTCGAAACCGGTAAAGCACCAGTAGACAACCACCGCACTGCTCAGAAACGACAGGCTATTACCTCCCTCAAACGTGAAGTTCCCGGTCTGCACAAATGGCAGCAGGATCAGAGGGATGATAAGCAGCGGCAGGATCTTCAATACCGTAAGAACATCCTCGATCCACGCCGAAAGGGCGATGCCCATCAGGTTGATCGCCCCGAACCCGATGACGAGGAACGTTTCCAGGACTTTCGATGACACGCCAGGGATCACCACGCTTTCGCCTATTGCCGCGGCGATAGTCGCCACGCCCAGGATGCCCGAAATGATGTACGCCATAATGACAAGGGCCGATATCCGCTCCCCAAAGGAACGGTCGAAGATCGTATAGAAAGCCCCGGTTACAGCGTATTTCCGAGACAGCAAGGTCAGGCAGGCGAGGACAGCCCCGAACGATATCGCGCATAGTATCCACGTTAGGAGCGAGCCCGCCCCCGACATACCCGCCGCTACGGCAGGCACGACAAAGATCCCCGAGCCGATGGTGCCCCCGACTCCCAGCCCTACCAGGTCCGCAATGCCCAGCGGCCTGTCCACCCTGTTCTTTACCACTTCAGCCATACGATTATTCCCGCATCATTTTTACCGACCGTTCGTTAAAGTACCCATAGAAAGCGGCCGCTGCAACGGTGACCAACGCGGCGACCCCTAGGCCGAGCAGGATCAGCGCTACGATCGCGATCAGGCCAGAGCCTGCGGCCGACCGAACATCAGCACCCGTCGGCACCACTTTAATCATCCACAACATCAGCGCCATCGACAAGACCAGAGCAGGCATAAAGATCGCCAGTATCATGGTAACTAGGAACATGTCCACTATCAACTTGATCACCATGTACCCCCCTGCAAGCATCGGCCTCTTCCGGACAAGCCTGATAAAACCGCCCGCAGCCACTCCAAAGGAGGACCCATCTTCATGCTGCAGGGCAAAAACCGGGTCCAGAACCATCTCCAGACCCAGGCTGACCCCAGAAAAGAGGATCAGCAGAACCACGTACCCCACGAGCAGGACAAAGAAGCCCCCCATGCCTGCAAAGACGACCGTGAATGGCAGTATGAAGCCAACGATGACAGCCAGCAAAGCGATCTTCGTCAGAATCCTCGTGCCTTTATAGTAATTCCGCAGCCGACGAAGCTCGATCACCGCCGAGTCGTCGGGAATGCGTCGTCCGGTAAGCCCGCGGTAAAATGAAATCCACCTTCGAACACCGAACGGGAACAGCAACTGGCGTGTCCTGAGACCTGCATACCTCAGCGACTCGATTGCCGTAGGCTCCGACATATGAAAATAAAGTAATGCGGAAAATAAAAATTTGACCCGCGGTAAGTAAGTAACTCTAATCGTGCGCTTACTGGTTGTCAGGCTGGAAAAGAAGAAGCATGTTTTAGCGGCCTATATAATGACGAACTCTGCACTGTGCTTGATCTGATTGCTCGGACATGGTGAGATGGCGGAGCAGGCTCATCCATTATCCCAAGCATCGGCAGGGATTGGCATTACACCTGGGGCACTTGAGAGGATACTTTCTGAGGCAGGCATCCTGGACGTCGATCTCCAGCATGTTGGCCATGGAGACCATCCATGCAAAGACGTCGGCCATCTCATGGGCGATCGCCTCCCGGTCGTCCTTGCGCAGCGCTTCGGCCAGCTCGCCGGTCTCCTCAAAGAACCACAGGGCGGTCTTCTCCACGCCCCGGACACGGTCATTTTCGCCATAAATCTCCTTCATCAGCCGCTGGAACTCGCGGATTTCCATTTTCAGGGCCTCACAGGTATGCCACGGGTGCGCAGGTAGTCTTTCGTCTGTCCAATGGTATATTCTCCAAAGTGGAAGATGCTCGCGGCCAGCGCCGCATCCGCATTGGCGACACTGAAGACGTCATACATGTGCTCAATGGTTCCCGCCCCGCCCGAAGCGATCACAGGGATTCGGACGGCTTCGCCCACGGCTTTTGTGATGTGCAAATCATACCCGTCCTTGGTGCCGTCGGCATCCATGCTGGTGAGCATGATCTCGCCGCTTCCCAGCTCCTCGACCTTTTTGGCCCATTCAATCGCATCCAGGCCAGTGGGCTTGCGGCCCCCGTAAATGACAACCTCGTACCAGGCAGGAGTGCCGTCCCGCCTGCTGATAACATGTACAGCTCCAGGATCATCTAGGTTCGTGTTGCTACGGCAATCTATCGCTGTGACTATGCACTGGGAGCCGAAGATTTCGGAGGATCGGTCGATAAAATCCGGATCTTTGACTGCCGTGGTATTGACGGTGATCTTATCCGCTCCTGCACGCAACAGCGTTCGGATCTCCTCAACGGTCTTGATGCCGCCGCCAACAGTCATTGGAATGAACACTTCGCTGGCAGTGCGCTCGATCACATCGATCATCGTATTCCGCCCCTCATGTGAGGCCGTAATGTCCAGAAAGACCAGCTCATCCGCGCCCTGATCGTTATAGCGTTTGGCCAACTCAACGGGATCGCCAGCGCTACGCAGATTCACAAACTCAACACCCTTAACAACACAGCCGCCGTTCGGCCCAAGGGTGACGTCCAGACAGGGAATGATTCTACGGGTAAGCATCGATGATAACCGCGACATGGTATAACCAGCATACTTTAAAAACATGACTATAGTAATCGTACAATCCAGTACCTTATGCCTGAAATATGATCGCTTGTCTTGATATGGCCTGATTTCATGTCACGTTGCGATTGGTGTGTCTACAATCCTCCGAGATGGCAGTTCGGCGCTCAATCACGGCGTTTTAACGCGAGATAGATGCCTGCTGCACCTATGGCTGCCAGAGGTATCAGTGGAGATACTGGGCTTGCCGCGGTTTGAGTCGGGCCAGGGGTTGATGATACCGTGGGCATCGTTGAAGGCGCGGCCGTGTATGTCGGAGCGGGAGTGGTCGTCACGGCGGGTGTCGCTGTTACATTCGCAGCCGCCGGGTAGATGGCCGCGATATGCACCGGTCTATGGCCGATATCGTAGGTGTCAACCCGGGGTGTTTTATCGATTGTGACGACGCTGATCGTGCCGTTATCCGGGCTTGCTACAAATAAGCGATTGCCGTGGGCTTCGGGCGTTATGGACCTGGCATTCTGAACAGCTGCCAGCGCGGTGGCGGTCCCACCCTGTGGGTCTACCGCAAGCACCTGTCCTTTCGTCGGATCGGCCACGTAGAGCTGGCCGACAGAGGCGTCATATGCCGCGCCCTCCGGGTTCCCTCCTATATCGATGGCCTTGAGTACAGTCCAGTTTCTGGTCTCGATCACTGTGATCGTGCCGCTAACGAACCCCGTCACATAGACCTGGTTATTCCACGGGTCGGTGGCGATGCTGACGGGCCATTCACCTGCTGATATGGCTTTTTCCGGAGTGCTGTTATTAATATCGATTACCAGGAGGATGTTTCCTGTTGAGTCTGTCACGCCAATGATCCCGCTGGTGATAAAGGCGATGTCGGATGGCTTGCCACCAGTCCTGAGGGTCTGCTCCTCCAGGCCGGTGCTGACGTTAATCACGCTAATAGCGTAGTTTACCGCGCTCACTGTGTAAATCTTTAAGCCGTCTGGCGATACGGTCATGCTCACAGGTTGATCGCCGGATGACATGGCCCTCACCACTTTATCGTTGCTCGTGTTGATGACGCTGATAGTGCTGTCGCCCTCGTTGAGGATGTAGGCAAAGGATCCTGTCGGGTCGAGGACCACCTTTCCTGGATGGCTTCCCACAGGGATATTCTGGAGCAGCTGGCCGGTGTCAGGGTCAACGACGCTGATGTTATTACCATTATAATCCGCCACGTAAAGCTTCAGAGTTGAAACCCCACTAGTAGCCGCTGCACGCGTGGTCGGGCAAATCAGCAGCACAGTAACAATTAGGACGGATAGAATGATTGAATAGGTTATTAGGTTATATCGCACGCCATCACCACCATTATCCGACATTTATTCCATGATCGGTGATACGAGGATATAATACCATTCCGTTCATTGCATCGCAACATTTATTTCAACCGTCATGATTTTAAGCAACAGGCCTTATATACTATTGATCGGTGTTACACGATGTTCGATTCGATCATAGGCGCCAAAAACTGCGCTAACTGCGGTAAATCGCTGGCCGGCCACAAAGTGGAGAAGTATGCTGGAAAAAGCTTCTGCTCCAAGCGCTGTGCCGATATCTACACCCATAAGGACCTCGGGAAACTAGAAAAGTAACTATTATTGGGTATGCAGATACCGTTTTTCTAGATTCGTCAGGGCATCATATTCATACTTTTTAGGCTACCGTTCGATCTTTTTAGGCTACCGTTCGATCCTCCGACGGCGCGAATCGCCCGGTATACTGCACGTAACCTGCATCAAACGAGCGCAGGAAGTCAAGCGAGTAATACCGGAGGTAGATGTTGACTGGCAAAGAGACGAGCGCCAGAGTGACGATCAGCAGGATAAAGCCGATCAGTATCACCGGCACAAACGGTATGATGAGCCAGATGGATACACTGGCTGCTGCTATGGCCATAACCGCGACGGCGGCGGCGGCGACAATAAATATTGCCATAATGAAAATTATGATGAATAACATTAGGATCCCTGAAGCGGCCTCCAGAACCCATCGCAGGATCACATAAACGATGAATTCTACCGGCTCCATCTTTACCAGCTTAAACACGTGATCGATCGATTCCTTCAGCCCCATATTTTTAAACAGCATCAGCGGCAGGGCGAAGTCGTAGAAAAACCCGTTGGCTAACCCTATAATCAAAAGAAGCGGCAGAAGCAGGGCTATTCCAAGCATAATTATCCCTACGGCGATCCATATAGCGGCGAAGGTCCAGATAACTCCTGACGTCTTGGCTGAATTAATAATCCACAGGACGGACAGTAATATGGCTCCGCCCAGCAGCACTGTAACCGCCAGCGAGACTATCGTGATCAACACGTTGAAAAGGAACACCTTGAAGCCACGACGCATGTTGTCTGAAAAGGGTTTCATAATTTGTACATTGCCGGATGTGATGGCGTTCAGCAGCACGAAAGAAAAGACCCCCTTTAGATATAAAAGCAGGAGTATAACAAGGGTTATCAGGATAATTATGCCGATGGTAAGTGCAATTAGTATGGGGCTGGACATCAGGTATGATACGAAATGGTTGATGCTGTCCCCGGTAAGTGGCTCTGAGCTGCTATTATTTTGAGTGTAGTCGAGTGGGTTGAGAGCCTGACTTCCGCCGCTGAATAAGGTGATAATGACTAGCTTTACCCATAACCACACGTCAAAGGGCTTAAACAATAATTTAATTGTCCGGTCAAGCGCGGTTTTTACCGGGTTGATAGCCCTCAACTCTGGCATAATCATATGATTGCAGGTTTAAGTATAAAAAATATAGGGATTAATCTTATGAAATATCTGGGATATGGTAGGTGATTTACCGCTTACCAACATCGCTCGAACTATGCTTATATGATGTTCGTTCGTCCAACTGTTTGCTTTAACGGTAAAATAGAATATAGAACATTATCAGTAAGCCTAGCACCACCATGCCCGTCACTACGTACTGGCTATATACGAAGAATTTTGCCTGCATTTCCGGGTTTTCCATGAATTCTCTGATGTACCGGTCGACTATATTGGACATAATGGCTCTATGGCTCTATGTATCTACGATTTGATCTTCTTGAGGCGGAAGGTGTTCTCGCGTTCCATCTCTTCCAGCCTGAGCTTGATGAACTGCTCTGCTTCCTTGAGTTCGGGGATCACTTTGAACTCGAGCGCGTTGACCCGGCGCTTCGTTTTCTCGATGTCTTCAAGGAGTTTCTTCATCGCGGATTCGATCTCCGCCGAGATGATAATCTGTTCCACCAGCTTCTCATAGGCTTCGGACGCCTCGTCTATACGGGAGGTCGTTCCGATGATGCCGTAACCTCGCTCCTGGAGGGGTTTCTGGATGCCTGACGATTCGATTTTCGGCACGACGACCCCCATGACGTTTTTGCTCTCGAGGTTGATCTCTGGCTGCTCCTTGAGGGAGAATGCGGCCGAGGTGACCGCCATATTGCCTTCTACAGCCCTGGCAATGGCGATCTTCTGGGTGGCGACTTCGTAGGACTTCATGAGTTCCGCGCGGGCGTTCTTGGCCTTATCCATGATCTCGAAGAATTCCATGATCAGGCCGTCGCGCTTCATCTTCAGGAGCTTGTGACCGCTCTGCGAGAGAGCGATCCGCTTTTTCAGCTCCAGCAGCTCGGAACGGGTCGGTTTAATGTTATCCTTAACAGCCACTGGCACACACCTTCCCTATCTCACTTCTTCCTCTTCTTCGGGTGGTACTTCTCGATGTACTTGTTATCGATCTTGTTGAGCGAGTTGATCGGCAGCATGTCGAGGAGTTCCCAGGCTAGGTCGAGCGTCTGCTCAATGGACCGGTCCTCTTCCTTGCCCTGCCGGACGAACTTATCCTCAAAGGCGTCGGCGAAGTCCAGGAAGTTTCTCTCCCTCTCGCCCAGCGCGTCCTTGCCGACGATGGCCACCAGACCCCGCAAGTCCTTGCCCTCTGCGTATGCCGAGTAGCACTGGTCGGACACTGCCTTGTGGTCCTCTCTGGTCTTGCCGCCGCCGATGCCCAGGTTCATAAGCCGGGATAGGGAGGGCGAGACGTTGATAGGCGGGTATATGCCCTTTCTGTGGAGATCTCTGGCGACCACGATCTGGCCCTCGGTAATATACCCGGTCAGATCGGGGATTGGGTGGGTGATGTCGTCGCCGGGCATGGTTAGAATGGGCAGTTGCGTGATCGAGCCCTTCTTGCCGTCTATAATGCCCGCGCGCTCGTATGACATGGCTAGGTCAGTATACATGTAACCGGGGTAGCCACGTCTTCCGGGCACCTCTTCACGGGCGGCGCCGATCTGTCGGAGCGCCTCGCAGTAGTTGGTCATGTCGGTGTAGATGACCAGCACGTGCATATCGTTTTCGAAGGCGAGGTATTCCGCCGTTGTCAGGGCCAGCCTTGGGGTGATAATCCTCTCGATGGCCGGGTCATCCGCTAGGTTCATGAATACGACAGCTCGCTCCAGAGCGCCGGTCCTCTCGAAATCCTTCATGAACGTCTGCGCCTCTTCCGCCGTGATGCCCATGGCGCAGAACACGACTGCGAAGGGTTCGGTGGAGCCGACTACTTTCGCCTGTCTGGCGATCTGCAGGGCGATCTCATTGTGTGGCAGGCCCGAACCTGAGAAGATCGGGAGCTTCTGGCCTCTGACAAGCGTATTCATGCCGTCGATGGTCGAGATGCCGGTCTGGATAAAGTCCTTCGGCTGCTTCCGGGAGAATGGGTTGATGGCCGCGCCCACGATCTCCAGCCGCTTCTCTGGGATGATGGCGGGGCCGCCGTCGATAGGCTCGCCGGCGCCGGACAGGATACGGCCGAGCATATCCTTCGAGACCGGCATCTTGATGGTCTCGCCCAGGAATTTGACGCTGCTACTCCTAGAAATGCCCGAAGTCCCCTCAAACACTTGGACGGCGACGATCTCGTTCGATGTGTCGAGCACCTGGCCTCTCTTAACGGTACCGTCGCTGAGCTGGATGTTGACCAGCTCTTCGAAGCCTACCGGCTCGGTCTTCCTGACGAAGACTAGCGGGCCGGCGATTTCGCTGATTGTCTTGTACTCCTTCATTTAAGCCGCCTCCAGCGTCTTGAACTCGGTCTGCATCTGCGAGTTCACATTGTTTATGTACTTCTCGAAGTCGGCCTCGAACTTGACCTTGGCTAGGTCGTCCTTGGACTTTAGCGAGAGGATCTTTGGTATCGGCACGCCGGCAGCGAGCGCCTTCTTGGCGTAGTCGCCGAAGGTCATGATCGATTTGAGCATCATGAACTGTTTCTTCATGCTGCAGTAGGTGTCGACGTCGTGGTACGCGTTCTGTTGCAGGAAGTATTCTCGGATCATCCGGGCGATCTCGAGCGTCAGCTGCTGATCTTCGGGCAGCGCGTCGGAACCGACTAGCTGGACGATTTCCTGAAGCTCGGATTCCCGCTGGAGCAGCTCCATGGCCTGGATTTTAAGCGTATTCCATTCCGGCGAGACGTTCTTGGTGTACCAGTCTTTCAGCGAGTCCTGGTATAGCGAGTAGCTGTTTAACCAATTAATCGCTGGGAAGTGCCTGCGCTGGGCTAGCTTGGCGTCGAGCGCCCAGAAGACTTTTACTATACGGAGGGTGTTCTGGGTGACCGGCTCGGAGAAGTCGCCGCCAGGCGGGCTCACCGCGCCAATGACGGTGACGCTGCCTTCCTGTCCGAGCGGGGTGATCACGCGGCCGGCCCTCTCGTAGAATTCCGAGAGACGGGCGGCCAAGTAGGCTGGGTAGCCTTCCTCGCCGGGCATCTCCTCGAGACGGGAGGAGATCTCCCTCATGGCCTCAGCCCATCGGGAGGTGGAGTCAGCCATCAGTGAGACGCCGTAGCCCATGTCCCGGTAGTATTCGGCGATGGTAATGCCCGTATATACCGAGGCTTCTCTGGCTGCGACGGGCATGTTGGACGTGTTGGCGATCAGGACGGTACGGTCCATCAGCGGGTTGCCGGACTTCGGGTCGGTGAGGTGGGGGAACTCGGCCAGCACTTCAGTCATCTCGTTGCCACGCTCGCCGCAGCCGATGTAGACGACGATTTCAGCGTCCGACCACTTGGCCAGTTGCTGCTGGGTGACTGTCTTGCCACTGCCGAAGGGGCCGGGGATTGCCGCGGTGCCGCCCTTGGCGATCGGGAACAGGCCGTCGAGGATCCTCTGGCCGGTGACTAGGGGGATATCCGGCATCAGCTTCTCTTTGTACGGCCGGGCTTTCCTAACCGGCCACTTATGCATGAGCTTCAGCTCGGTGCCGTTCTCCAGCTGGCCGATGACGTCTTCGACCGTGAACTCTCCTGCCTTGATCTCCTTGATTGTGGAGGAGGGGGTCTCGGGGGGGACCAGG
>DATHCY010000230.1:0-6704 GCA_035319305.1 Methanocella sp. | reverse complement strand
TGGGGTCGAGAACCGGCCATGTCGGAGAAAAACCGGAGTCTGAGGGGGGGGGTGGGGGTTAGTGTCTACTATCGTGTGGCGAGTGTTTTTCGATGAAACCGGGGGCTGTGTCTTTTAGGGCATGGTAGTTCGCAGGGATTGGAACATAAATACTCTGCAGTGGAACCTCTTTGGGGTGGTGTGTTATCGGTTTACTGGTTCATAGTTTTAGAGGGGATCTTCGAGACTAGATCTTTGAGTGCTGCTTTCGGATCCTTTGCCTTGACTACGCCTGAGGCTAATAATACTCCGTGGGTACCTAGGTCGATGGCCGCCCTGACGTCGTCGCCAGTGGTGATCCCGGCGCCGCACAGCACCTTGATGTTAGGATCGACTACTGCTCTGACTGAGTTTCGGACGATCTCTGGGTTGGCTTTCGAAACCGGGATGCCGCTGCCGATAAGTTCGGGCGGCTCGATTGCGATGTAGTCGGGTTTGAACGCCGATACCTCTTTGACTTTACTGACACTTTCCGCGCATACCACTGAGGTCAGTCCATGCTTGCGGCAGAGTTCGACGCATTTTTTGATTTTATCCGCCGGCATCCGGTCTTCGGAGTGGTTGATCAGTGTCCCTGTCGCTCCGGCAGCCTTCAGAGTTTCCGGCAGGATGTGCCCGGTGTGGCTGCCCGGCTCGATAGGATCGACGTGCTGGGCGAAGACCTCGATCTCCAGGCTCTTATGATGGTACAAATCCGGCGTCTGAGGACATGCCACGATCCGGACATCGGTCTCTTTCATGACGTCCATGGCCATCCATGTGAGCTTCCGGCCGGCCTCTCCCAGGCTTTCCGTGTAAGTCTTGTAGTTGAGAATGATCACAGGTTCCTTCGCTGGCATAATAAAAATGGTATTTCCCGGAAGGGTATTTAGATTCTTCGGAAAAAAGAGATGGTTGGTAAACGAGCGTGGGGCGAGAGAAAACCGGTTGCTTTAGCGTCGCGTTGAACCGAGTCTCCATTGGCTAGTCAGGTATTTAGCGTTTAACCGCCCTACCCGCCAGGTTATCGATGTGCGGAAGCGTCCAATTCTCGAGTCCACTCATCATGACTTGTACCATCAGAATTTTGCAGGTTGCTATGTATAGTGCTCTGGATGTTGGGATATCATCGTGCCTTCGTGCCATGCGGTACGAGTCGATTGTGTGTGGATATATGTGTGCTACGGGGTGTCTGATCCTAAGCGGTAATGTGTGATTACCGCTTAGGATGATACAGCCCCGTAGGGCTTCGTCTTTAACTGTGAGGGGTATGTCTGGGGGCTTGTCGAAATAGGGTTATGACTGATCTAGAAGTCTGTCATAATCCTATACTGATCGATCTCGTCTTTTTTCATTGCCTGCAGGAATCGGCGGGATTCTCCTTCAATGTCTTTGGCGTTTGTAATGGATCGGCCGACTACTAGGATATCGGCCCCGCCTTTCAGGGCTGTCTCGACGTTCTCGACTTTGACGCCGCCGGCGACTGCTATTAGCAGTTTTTTGCCTCCTGCTGCTTTCTTGATGTCATGGATGTTGCCCCAGGCGTGTTCGGCTGAGTGGCTTTCCGTGTCAATTCCGCGGTGTAATTCTACGATGTCTGGCTTGTTTTTGAGTGCGGTGATCAGCTTCGCAGGGTTGTCCATGTTGAGTGTGTCAATGATGGAATATATGCCGACCTTGCGGGCTTCCTCGACAAATTTTTCGATGGTTGCGATGGGCGCCAGGCCGGAGCATACGACGGCGTCGGCGAGGTTGTCCGCGGCCATGCGGGCTTCCAGGTTGCCGGTGTCCAGTGTTTTAAGGTCGGCGACGATGAACGCGTCTTTCCTTAGCTCGCGGATCTTGCTGATGACCGACAGGCCGTATCTCTTGATTAGAGGTGTGCCCGCCTCTATGATCAGATGGTCGTTCTTCGGCACGTTCTTCAGCACTTTCTCCACCACGCCGAGATCGGGCGCGTCGATGGCGATTTGCAGGTAGGGGGCGTCCCATAGCCGGGTGATCTTGTATCCCATGATCGCGTGCACTCCCCGGTCTTTCTCGAAGGTGACCTTGTCGACGCCCGGGAAGTTGTCCATCGCTCGAGTTAACGCGAGTTTGGTAGCGCCGTAGTTGTACTTATAGATCTTTGTGGTGTCCTCAGCGTCGGGGTGGATAAACACTGAGACGATGATGACTACATCTTCGCAGATATTTTTAGGTACCGCGCCTTCCTCAACCGCATCGGCGACCGCTTTGGCGACGGCGGCTTGGGCGGGGCCGAAGATCTGGGCCGCCTGACCCATGTTCTTAACTGTCACTTTCGGTACGATGAGAGTCGCAGGCTTGGGGATCAGGTTGGGCCTGACGACCGCGAGCAGGGGCGTGTGCCCCATCGATAACTGGGTTATGCCGCTGGCGAAGGCCATGCCTATCGGGCCGTCCTTATCGCCTATAAGAAGGTCGATGTGGGCGACCTCGTTGCCCTCGCCGATGAGGGCTTCTCCGATCTGATACATGTGTCGAACCTCAACTCGCACTATACGCTCTTTCCTAATAACAATTTGGGTATTCCCCCGTATCCCCGTAGCTGCCCATCAGTCGCCGTTCCTCAGAAGATCACACCCCCTATCTGAAGGCTCAAAGCACCACATCAACAACTATAATAATCATTGTGGAGGACCTCGGCATACCAGGAATGCTGCGAGATAACAATTACAAGAACAAATTTTTATCGGTTAAAGTACGTAAAACTCTGAAGCGAATATCCTGGGTGGGTGGCGTGATTTTCTTTGATAAAGCTGGTTTCAAGGTTGAGGGTGCTAAACACATAGTCAAAGTGGATTCCTGGGAACACCCTGAAATGTTCATCTGCGGAGATGTAGTCGAGAAGGGCTTGAGGGGTGGAATACACGTTTGTCCGTATTGTAATGTTCGGTTGGATGGGGATTTTCGACGTAGTGTTGTATTTTGGGTGTTGGTGTGGGTCTTTGGTTGGAATGGGGCGTGGGGTATGTTGTTTTGTTTGTGGGGTGGGTGGTCGATGTGCTCAGTAGGGGTGTTGTTTGTGGGTTGTCGGCTGTGAATTAGGGCTGCTGTTTGGGGTGGGGTAGTTCACGTGGGAGAAGATTATTCGGAGGGTTTCTTCTGGTATTTCGTCTACTGTTAGTTTGCCGTGGATCATGTCTGCGACGAAGAGGGAGCGGGCGATCAGGATTATTGGGGGTTCGGGGGAGTATCGGGGTAGCAGCGTCTCGTATTTCTTGTAGGCTTTGAAGTCGAATGGTCGGCGGCCTGGAATTCTATTGTCGTCGGTCTCCGGGTGTCCTGCGTTGATTGTCAGCAGTTGGCTGCAGAAGTAGCCTAGGAAAAGGTTTGTGGGGAAGAGTGCGTTGCTGTTTTTCGAGTTCAGCATATAGTCGAAGGCGCCGGGGGAGAACCTTAGGATGGCTGATACGGTTTCTCCTTGGTTTTCTGGGATGATTAGTTCCGGCATGAGGTCGCCGAATAGGTTTAGTACGATTTGGGCGTCGGTGATGCCGTTCCATTCCATGAAGGCTCTGCCAGCTTTGATGATTAGGTCTAGGTTTCCGGATCTGACTACGTCGAGCATGAAGAGGAACTTCCCTGAAAGTGGATCGGATCGGTCGTTGTCTTTGATCTTATTCATCCATTCGCCGATCGATTTTCTGTCGGCTGCAGAGATCTCGTCCAGTTGGGTTGTAAGCTTCGAATAGCCTTCCTCATCCGTTATGCTGCTATAGAGGTCGAGCATGGCGTTCACTAGTAGGTTGGCTTTGACCATGATGAAAAATTCTGGGGAGGCGGTGAAAGTTTTAAAGTATGAGGTTTGCATTAGTTCCCGGACGGCGCCGTTTTCGTTCAGGAAATTGTACAGTCGCTTTAGGCTTGAAAAGCCCTTTCGTATGCGGTAGGAGTTGGCGTTACCGTTGCCGTGGGGTATCTTCTCGATCAGGGCCAGCCGATTGTCGGCTTCTAGATCGTGCAGGTGCAGCTTCACATCTTTCGTGCTTTTAATATTGTGCTGTTCCTGGAGGTGGGATCTGATCTGTGTGAATGTGCTTTCGCCGTTGTCTGCCATAAATAGTAGAATCGCCGATTTAGTCTTGCCTGTAGGCTCATGTTCGCCTCTTGCTCTTGATCTGCCAGCCATCTCGTATCGCTACCCGGGTATTTGATCGTGTATTATATACCCCGGTATATTAGCCTGACTGAATATCGATAAATAGCTTGCGTTGCCCTGATCAATCTTGGAATTGGTACGCGTAACCAGGGACTATGATATAAAATGGAGAGGTATTGGCATGAGTCAGAATAATTGTAATCCCCTGTACTCGATATACTGTAACTTCAAAGTCAGGATAGTCGGCGGCCTGAGCGAAAATGACCTGAGCGGCCTATACAGATGCACTTTGTGCAATAGCTGCGGCACCGCGGGTTTCAATCGGGGCGCCAGGGAGATCGCTGTCGGCAAAGGTCTGGTAGCTCCCCATGCGGGCGCCGTCCGCATGAACATCTGGAAGGCCGGCAATCCTTATGGCGTCCAGACAGCGCGTAAAGGCGGTTCGAATGGTAAAATGGACACGATATTATGGCGGGGATGCACCACTGCTTATAGGACGCCGGAAATTCTCGAGGCGGCGGCGAGTCTGCTGAATGAGAGGGGAGTGGAATATGGCTATATTGACGATGAAGGGTGCTGCGGCAACATTCTGTTTAACCTCGGCGATCTTGCCTCAGGACGCGACGCTGTACGCAGCAATATCGAGAAGTTCGAAAAGGCCGGGGTGAAGAGGATCATAACAGTCTGCCCCGGCTGCTACTCCGCCTTCCGCAGGTACTACAAGGGGGTCGGAGGGTTTGATCCGGAGGTTCTGCTGGCGGCCGACCTGCTGGACGGGCTCACGGCGGATGGAAAGGGATTCTCCGTCCAGGATCCGTGCCATGCGAAAGAGAAGGGCGCCGCCGTCCGGAAGATGCTCCCGGGCGTCGGCAGCAAAAGCATCAGCCCGTGCTGTGGGGCGGGAGCCGGACTCATGATCCACGACCATCAACTGGCCGATGCTAAAGCCCTGGATGCCGCAAAAGGCACTCTAGGCAGCATTGTTACCTACTGTCCATTCTGCTACCTATACCTGTCCCGAGTCCGCCCCGGAAGAGCGATAGATCTCTATATGCTGCTAGCTGGATGAAGCTCCGGGAAAGAGGGTCGGTCTCGTCTCGTCGTCGCACCTTGGTCATCCAGCTGGCCAAAATTTTTTTGCGTTCTGGCGGCATGTGGTTCAGGCTTTCCATGATGGTGGCCGTTTCTTCGTCGCTGTCTATGCAGTGGTACAAGTCGATAAGAATGCTGCAAAGCATGTGGGTTTTGACCTTGCGAAAAAAGTCGCAGGACGCGGTGTATTCTTGGAAGTGGCGGGTTCTCATCAGTTTGGCCTCCGCGCCCTGGTCTTTCAGGTAGTTATATAGCTTTCTGAGGTTGCAGAAGCCTTCCCTAACCTTGTAGGAGCAGGCCTTGCCGTTGCCGTTCGACTGTTTTTTCGCCAGCCCGAGCTTACCGTCGTCCGACAGATCGGCTAGATGGGTCCGAATGTCCTTATGGCTCCGGATGTTGTACTGTTCGAGCAAGTGCTCGCGTATTCCGGTAAATGTGCTCTCTCCTGAATCGGCCAGGTATAGCAGGACTGCTGCCTTGGTCCTGCCGGCCGGCTCTCTATCACCTCTAGCTCTCGCCCTGTTTCTCATGATCGCTCCCAGCCTGGTATATGTAATGCCGTAATATACCATGGTGTATCGTGCCATCTGATAATCAATTTATAGCTTACGCACAGTTAGTTGGTTAAGCATAACATGCTACATAATGATTAAATAAATTTTCATATAGTGGGGAATTGAGGTTGAAAGTACTGATCATATGCTTGTCCGTCCACCACGGGAACACCGGAAAAGTAGCTGCCGTCCTGGCCGGAGAACTGAACGCGACTATTATCAGGCCATCTGAGGTCGACGTCTCAAAGCTCGGCGCGTACGACCTGATCGGCTTCGGTTCAGGGATCTACCACCATAGCCATCATAGGTCCTTGATAGACTTGGCGGAGAAGCTTCCGAGAATGGAAAAGCCCGCGTTCATCTTCTCCACCAGGGCTTATGGCAAGCCGCTGCCCGCCCGACGAGAGGATCATAGCAACCTCAGGGAAAGGCTTGAAGCCCGGGACTACAGGATAGTCGGCGAATTTTCCTGCAGGGGCTGGAGCACCTTCTCGGTCATGCGCCTGTTCGGAGGGGTGAATAGGGGAAGCCCAGGCGAGAAGGAGCTGGCTGAAGCTAGGCACTTCGCCCGGTCTGTCAGGGTATCGGGCGGGGAGGCTCGAACCGAGATCATCGACTCCGACACCGACCGGTTGTCCCGGGTTTTTTTCCTCAAGGGCAGGAAGACCGTGATCGTCGATACCGGGAGACCCGGCCGCCACGGGGCAATCCTGCGCTCGCTAGACGCCGTCGGGATAAAAAGGGACGGCGTAAGCTTGATCCTGCTTACCCACGGCCACGAGGACCACACCGGAAACGCCCCCCAGCTGAAGGAGGCGCTGGGAGCACCGATCGCTATGGGAAAGGCCGACGCAACGTACATCTCCAAGGGGCTGAACGCGCCGCTCTGTCCCCGCACGCTCATGGGCAGGCTCACA
>DATHCY010000229.1:0-26561 GCA_035319305.1 Methanocella sp. | reverse complement strand
TACACACACTAAAAATCCAATACTTCAAATGGAGATGACAAACACAACGCCACCAACCAAAGAAATATCGAACAACCAACCAACATCAGACATCGCGACCACACCAACAAAGATGCGCCCCTCGAATCCTCATCAACTAATGAATGTCACTTATTCATTGTTCCATTCCTTGTTCCGCATTTTGTGCGGAGTCACCCATATATCGCTGTTGGTATTTATAGTTTTTTATCAGCCCTGTCTGGCGAATAAATTACTACTGCGATATATTATTACATAGTATATGCGATATACCATGCGGAAGGGTGATATTTTCCATGCATGGGACGGCCCATTTCACGCCGCTATCATGCGGAACTCCTAAATGCCACTATCGTATATATAGATTTCCATCAACCGATTCTGGGTATATCGTTCAATCTCCGGGAAGGTTGATGAAACCTTCGTAAATCATTCCCCGTACGACATCGATGGTGATGTTTATCCCGTCGTGGATGTTCCGGGTAGCGTTTTTGACGCCAACGATCACCGGGATGCTCAGCTCCCTGCCGATAATAGCAGAATAGGAGGTCAACCCCGGCTCTTCAGAGATGATCGCCCGTGCCCGCTTGATATCTTCTATGTGGTCGGCGTCCACCTCTTTTAGCACTGCTATACTGTCGGCACGCAAATTTTTATAGTCAGCTGATGTCCGGATTGCTACGGTATTGCCCTTGATGATCTCTTTGCCCACGCCAACTCCACGGGCGATCTCTCGCGCAACGACATGGATCTTCATAATGTTTGTGCCTCCGGGTATGCCGGTCAACATGCCTCCGGTGATCACCGCTAGGTCTCCGTTTTTGATATAGCCGGATTTCAGGCAGATCTTCACCGATTCTTCGATGAGCTCGTCTAGGTTTTTAGGGCTTCCGATCATCAACGGGATGACTGCCCAGGAGAGTGTTAGCTGGTTGATCACCTTCTGTACATTGGTGATGGCAAGGATCGGTAGCTGTGGGCGATATTTAGCGACTTTCCTCGCCGAGTAGCCCGTCTGTGTGGCGGTGATGATGGCCTGCGCCTTCAGCACCCGGGCCGATTCGGTCGTGCTTTGGGCTACCGCGTCGGTGATCGAGAGTGTGGGCTTCGGTATCTTCGCCGCGATAGCATGCTTATAGTAGGATGAGTCTTCCGTGTATTTTGCGATGCGTGACATGGTCTCCACCGCCTTCACCGGGTATTCCCCAAAAGCCGTTTCTCCTGATAGCATAAGGGCATCGGTGCCGTCGAATACGGCGTTAGCGACATCGGTGGCCTCGGCCCGGGTTGGTATGGGGTTCCGTATCATCGAGTCAAGCATCTGGGTAGCGGTGATCACCGGAATTCCTCTTGCGTTGCACTTGGAGATGATCATCTTCTGGACGATAGGCACTTCTGCCATAGGAATTTCGATGCCTAGGTCGCCCCTGGCCACCATCACTCCGTTGACTACATCCAGGATCCCGTCGATGTTCTTGACCCCCTCGTGCTTCTCGATCTTGGAGATGACGGGGATATTTGCGTCGCGTTCCTCCATCGCTTTACGCAGGTCCAGGGCGTCCTTGGGGCTGCGCACGAATGACATGGCGATCATGTCGATGTCTTGTGCTATGCCGAATTCGAGATCGCTGACATCCTTCTCAGTGATCGAGGGGATCTTGATTGTGCTGTGGGGGAGATTTATGCCTTTTTTCGGCTTGAGTTCGCCGCCTCTGATTACCCGGGTGACTATATCGGTTTCTGTAACCCCTTCGACTTTCAACTCAAGTAGACCGTCGTCGATCAGCAGAGACTGACCGGTAGTAACGGACTGCGGCAATTCCTTGAAGGGTACATTGACTTCTTTGCTGTTTCCGGGGACGTCGCGGGTGGTAATCGTATATGTGGCGCCAGGCTTTAGTATGACCTCTTCGCTCAGGTTACCGATCCTGACTTTGGGGCCCTGCAGGTCCATCAGGATTCCGATAGGCACGTCTAGCGCCTCCGATACCATTCGGATGTTCTGGATGGTGCGGGCGTGATGCTCGTGGTCGGCGTGGGACATGTTGAGCCGTGCCACGTTCATGCCGGCTTTGATCAGCTGCTCCAGCATGTCCTGGCTATCGCAGGCAGGGCCAATAGTACAGACGATCTTCGTCTTTCTCATGATACCAGCTCGAAATAAATCGATAGAATACTATTCTCTCCGGGTCAATTTATCTTTTCTCACCATTTTCATGGGCTTCAGCAATACGAGTATCGTTAGCACTATGATCAGTGTGGCGCCTAAGCACGCTATTATGTAGATGAAGCCGAATGATCGCAAAACCCATAACAGGACCGGTTCTGTAAGTGGTACTCCTGTGGCGATCAGCAGTGTGACCGTGGCAGAAGCTGCGATCGCTTTCACTTCCAGCGTCGCGTTTTTATGGAGTATATAGTCTGTCTCGGACTTATCTGCCCCCCTGCTGGAAAAATTTTGCGTTGCGGCTTTTCCATAAGCGAGCGATTTGAGTAACAGCCCACCGCAGGCTAGCAGTATCCCGCATAGCATGACAGCGACTGACGACAGGCTTGGCAAAAAAGCGCCGAAGTTCAGAGAGCTGCCGGCAGCCGCTAGGATGTCGAACCGGGAAAAAGCGGCGACTGAAGGGGCATATAGCATAAAAGATAGGTACATGATCGCCCTGATCATGCGGTCGTCCCGTATCTTCAGGAACCCTGTTGCTATCATCCCCAGCAGGATCACAAGGATCGGGAAGATGCCGTTTACAGACGTCGATATGCCTTTGCCAAATAATTCGGATAAGATCCGGTTATGGATGAGCGTAAACAACGAAATTGAGAGCATCGAAAAGGCGACCAGTGCTGGTGCTGAGCCAGGTGTGACTGATAGTTTCAAAGCTGTCATGCCGCTCATGATGAACGCCTTTTATATCCGATCATCATCGTCTGGCCCAAGCTTTTCATCCGGGGGTTCCAGGGGATCACCAAAGCTCCTGCTTTCCTTATGGCCCGGACTGCAGGCATGTTCCCCATCTCCAGCATAGCGGCGCCGGCATTTTCGCATATACCCACCGCTACGAGACTATAGCCGCTGATGTGTAACACGATTATCCGTGGGACTCTGGCATTGGGTGAATACTTGCGCATTAGCCGGATCCCCTCAACTAGATCTCGTGCGTTATCCTTTCCGACCATGGTCACGATAACGAACATGGGGCTTGTCCCAGACATATACCTGGAACATTCTCTAACGGCTTTTTTCAGGCAGTCATCATCGTTCCCTTTAGCGTTATCCTCGTTGGAGATCTTCAGTTCCGAGAGGCTACGGAGGATCTGGAATGCCTGTTTTCTGCCAGTATCTGGGAAGATTAGCTCACCTTTGTTATAAACGTATAAACCTACAGCCACGTCGTGCCCAAGGTAGAATGAAGCGATCCCTGATGCTGCCCGGACGGCGTATTCGAACACGTTATCCACAGTTGAGCCGAGGCCCATCCATGTTCCCGAATCGACGAATATCCATATGGTCTTTTTACCTTCTCTTTCGTACTCGTTGACATATGGCTTCACGCCGGCTGTCGTGGAAAGACGGGCGGTAGCTTTCCAGTTGATGGTACGGAATGGGTCTCCGTAGCTATAGTGCCGGATCTCCGTGAAATTGGTAGTCTTGATCCCCAGCTTGCAGGTGGCGCCGGCCGGCATCGGCAGATTCGTCGGCCGTCGGGGGTTTCTTATCTTCTTGAGTCTGGCAGGCTTCGGCCTGACGATCAACTTGGATACGGTATCGATAGGTTCGTACTGTGCGCGCCCCATCCATGAACCGTAGAAATGCTCAATATGTGTCGGACCTGTGTCGTATACCCCACGTTTTGTGCACCGGACCTTGTAAGTTACGTGTAGTGGCGCGTTCCTTCCGTCGTTCCAGTATAAGTGAAAATTGTTTCCGCTTGCCAGTGTGAAATGCTCTGGCAACGGGTCAGCCACGGTAACAATTCCCCTTCCGCCTTCCATCTTTAATGTAATGGAGATCTCTACTGCCTCATCAGTACATGTTGTGGCTGCGCTGGTCCTCCGGGTTACCTGTATATGATCTGGTTGGGGGTTGTTTGCCAGCGAGAAGAGGACAAAGAACAATGGTACCAGCGATAGGTAGATCATTATCGTATTTCCGAGAGCTATGCCGGAAAGCAGCAGAAATAAAAACGTTCCGGCGTCGCTAGATGCGCGTCTGGATAACATTACGCTCTCCCCCTGAAGCAGCAGCTTGCCGTCGGCTAAAGTCTCTGGGTGGCTCTATCGCTGACACGATTTCGCTGATAACCGATCGTTGCGTAAGATCGCCCTCGATCTCGTGCTCAATGCCCAGGATAATCCTGTGGCTGAGGGCGTCATCTGTAAACAGTTTTACGTCGTCGGGTGTGACGAAGTCTTTGCCGCTGATGGCTGCGCTGGCTCTCGAGAGCTTCAGCAGCGCGAGGCCTCCCCTCGGGCTGGACCCAATATCGACAGCCTGGTGCTCCCTGGTAGAGCGGACGATCTGGCTTACGTAGTCCAGTATCTGGCCATCTACGTATATCGTCGATTCCACGGTCTCCTGCATGGCCCTGAACTGGTCTATAGTGATGGCATTGACGATCTGATCGGTGGGGTCATCGGCCTTCCAGCTGATCCTGCGTCGTAAAATTTCGCTTTCAAGCTCAAGGGTTTTTACGTATCCGGTCGACATTTTCATCAGGAATCGGTCCAGCTCGGCTTCCGGCAGTGGAAAGGTGCCTTCCAGCTCGATGGGATTCTGGGTGGCGATAACGAAAAACGGCTTTTCGAGCCTGATAGTCGTGCCTTCGATCGTCACCTGTTTTTCTTCCATGGCTTCTAAGAGCGCGGACTGTGTCTTCGGCGGGGCTCGGTTGATCTCGTCGGCCAGTAGGATGTTGGTGAACACCGGCCCTTTCTCCAGCGAAAACCCTGTTGCTGCATCTTTCCAGATGCGGGTGCCGATGATGTCCGCTGGCATCATATCGGGGGTGAACTGTACTCTGCCCCATCCACATCCGGAAACTCGCGCGAAGATTTTCGCTAGTAGGGTTTTGCCCAAACCGGGGTTATCTTCAAAAAGGACGTGTCCATCAGCGAGGGTTGCACAAAGCATTTTTCTGAGCACTAATTTATCACCGACGAACACCGATCCGATCGAGCCAAGTATCCGTTCGGACAAGGTCTGAAGTTCGTTTAATTCCATATCTCCAACTCCATATAATCTTGGTCAAATCAACCATCAGTCAGCTTGTGTATTGGGCTCATTGAACCTGCTCTGCTCTGCTCTTATCTCCTGTATCCTGGAAGCCTGAGGCTTCCACCGTTGAGCGCAGTGCATCCATCAGCCTGGCTAGAGCCTTTAGGCGCATCCTGCGCTGGGCTTTGTCTGTATCGCCTGCAGTCCATCTGAACATCAGGGGCGGCTTCGTAGGTTCCTGGTATCCGACGATGATGGAAATCACTTCCTGCACTTGATCGGCATCGATGCCGTTATCGATGAGTGTCTCTGCTGTAATCACGATAAGCCCATCTTTTTTCCCGCAATTTACAAACTCTTCGACATTCATTGCGGCTCGTTTTAGGCCTTTCTTGTCATGGCTCAGGAGTCCGGCGACACTACGTCCGGTTCCAAACTCCATCGCATCGTCGGCGGTTGTTAAAGACTTGATTTTCCTAAAGAGCAGGTAGAGGACTGTGCACATGGCCATCCACTCGATCACCGTCAGCCACATGGACCCCAACTTCAGCAGCGAAGGCCTTATAAAAGCCATATATGTCAGGATCACTGTAACTGCGGCTCCTGCCTTGGCCGAGTTCGATATCCTGGCGAACTCACTGCTTATGGATGAGACCAAGGCGTTGCTGTGTCTGCTCAGTATCCCGATGAAGGAGAAGATCGCTGCTGCAGCGAAACCTATTAAAGCGATGGTGCTCAGCCTGGGCAGTATAGCTATGTTGGAGGCTGAAAATAGCGAGTAATATAGGTATCCTGCAGCGGCGATCAGCAATGCTCTTGTTGCCACGCTAGTGAGTTCTGAGTAGGCCTTTGATGTCAGATGCACAGCCCAGATTGCGCCAAGCAAAAAACACGACAGTCCCAGGCTTCTGGCTGGTGTTGGCAGTTCAGGGGCTGTAATAAGCAGAGAGCAAAAGATGGTAATGGCGACCGCATTAGCCGAGGAGCGAATGGGCCTAGACAACCTTCCGGACAGTGCGATCTTCATTATTGAAGCGACGTATAGTACGGCTGCGGAGGACACCGACGGGAGGAAGAACATTGTCTGTCTGAAAAACGCCACCGCAGCGACGACGAAGATCATCAGGGCAATCGTCCTCCATAGGACGCCCTTCAACATCTGTCTTTTTAGGGTCGGCTTCGCCATATCTGAGGCGTGCGGATCTGCCGCACTTCTATAATCGTCTCCAATCAATACGCTCTCCTCCGGCCCTTGGCACGCTTATCCTGGAGATGTACATGCTTTCATATTCCTCTCTTCCGACATCGTGCAGGCTATAGTTTGCGACCTCAAATTTCTCGACCGCAACGCTCAGCAGCCTCTGTTTCGCTTTAGGGATCTGGCCGCCGGCCGAGCGTTCGATCTCCCCGGCTGTCATCTCATTCCGAATTCCGGCCATACATGATTTGAAGCTCTGGAACATCTCGTTGAATAACCGGACGATCTCCTCACGGTAATCGACGATCCTTACCTCCGTCCACGATCCTGAGAGAAATTGCGGGTCATTCGGGGATCCGGCCGATATGCGGTGGCATCCTTTGCTGAGACTGAGTGTGACGGTGCTGGTGCCATTTTCCAGTCGGACAGCTCTGGTATCGGTCCCGTCGATGGAAAAGATCGCCGTTATGAGGCCGGGGTCCAGGCTCGTGATGGACATTTCCAGCGGCTCTCCCATCCCCCACGTCGGTGGAAATGGATCTAGGATCTGCGGAAACCTGATGGCATAACGGTCGTTAGAGCCGGCAGCGCCGGACGACGTGCATTCGATCACTGTCTCGGACGATGGGGCAGTACCGGCCATACGCTTGCCTCTATGCTTATGTATGATAATAAAAGCGGCTGCCATAATAGCTGCAAGTAATATGGCAGCAATGAGTATGATCGTCAGAGCCTTGCTAGTATCCTGAGTAGGTGATAGATCGGACTTTTCCTGCCTGTCGTTATTTTGCAGGGATAGGTTGATCCCGTTCATTGCCCCGGCTGTCTTTGCATCGCTATAGCCTTTGCCCTGTGGGTCGGGAGCGCCGATAAGAGCTGGGCTGCCTCCCCCCCAGTTTCGATCTCCACCGGAGATCGGGCTTCCTACGCTGCCTAAAGCGATGACGTCACTGGAATAGTCAGATGATGCGATCAGCAGGGAGACAGACAGGAAAAGGAGCGCGATAAAGATGAAATGTTTATAGTCTATCATATGTAACTACCTGGCGGATGGTTGGCATTCAATCGTTTTATAGGGGTTTATATTCTATCGGGTAGCATTTGACTTTACTTATAATTTATCTAATAAAGTGTGTATGATAATAATCGGTTGATTACCTCTCGAAATACCCATAAATTATTAAACGTGTGTCATAATATGCATGCACATGAAGTGTATTGTCACTGGCGGTGCCGGTTTCATCGGGAGCCACCTGGTAGATCGGCTTCTGAGAGATGGCAACGAGGTTACCGTCGTGGACAACCTCTCTGGTGGCAGGATCGAATTTATCCGTCACCATATGAATGACGAGCGTTTTACGTTTGTCAACGAGGACCTCTCCGCCGAAGGCATGTTCTGCAGCGCGTTTGAGGGTGTTGACATGGTCTATCACCTTGCGGCAAATCCGGACGTGCGGTCCGGTATATCGGATACCAGGACGCCGCTGACCCAGAACATCATGGCAACATATAATGTCCTGGAATCGATGCGGGCTCTCGGTGTCAGGAAGATCGCGTTTACCTCCACCTCGACGGTTTATGGCGAAGCTATGGTCGTGCCGACGCCGGAAAACTATGGGCCCCTGGTGCCAATATCGCTGTATGGTGCCTCAAAGCTTGCTTGTGAGGCGCTGATAGGGTCGTACTGTCACTCTTTCGATATGCAGGCGTGGATATACCGATTTGCGAACATCGTTGGCAGTCGTGGTACCCATGGCGTGATCTTCGATTTCATCTCCCGGCTCCGGGAGGATCCCTCCAGGCTGGTTATACTGGGCAACGGCCGGCAGTCCAAGTCGTATCTTCACGTGGATGATTGTGTCGATGGGATGATCTTCGCCGTGAAAAATTCGGGCGACATGGTGAATATTTTTAATATCGGCTCAGCCGATCGGTTCGATGTCACGGGCATTGCGAAGGTGATCGCCGATGAGATGGGTCTCAGGAATCTACAGTTCGAATATACCGGCGGCGACAGGGGCTGGAAGGGGGACGTGCCGTTCATGATACTGTCCATCAAAAAGCTAGAAGCCTTGGGTTGGAAGCCCTCCTCCGGCGGTTCGGAGGCGAGCATCCGCCGGTGTGTTCGGGAACTGCTTGGAGGGGTGTGAAATGAGGCCGGACAAAAAAGAGCGACGCATCGACGAGAAGATCGATGCCTACAGGATGAAGATCAAGGACTCGGAGGATTTGAAGGTACGCAGCGAGGTATTCGATGCTCAGACGCTGAAGATGCTGTATACCTTCGCGAACAAAGGTATCATCACCGCCATGGGCGGAGTGGTATCGACGGGCAAGGAGGGCAATATCTTTCACGCCATCGGCAGTGATAACCGGGAACTGGCGGTGAAGATCTATCGCATTTCCACCAGCGACTTCCGGAAGATGGAAGACTATATGCTGGGCGACCCGAGGTTCTCGAACATCAGGCACACGCAGAAGGGCATCATTTTTGCTTGGACTCAGAAGGAGTTCCGGAACCTTCAGCGGGCGGCAGAGGCCGGTATCCGGGTGCCGCAGCCTCTGGAGTCCGAGCGGAACATTCTAATTATGGAATTCATCGGCAAAGATGGTGTGGCAGCGCCCCGGCTCAGGGATTTGACTTTGGAGGAGCCGGAACGCATTTATCGTACGGTTGTCGGCTATATGGCCGCATTGTATCATAAAGCAAAACTGGTCCATGCGGACCTGAGCGAGTTCAACATACTTTTATATGAAGATGAACCTGTAATGATCGATATGGGCCAGTCCGTGCTGCTGGATCACCCGATGGCACGGGAATTCCTGCTACGCGATGTGAGAAATATCGTGCGCTACTTCAAGAAGCTAGGCGTACAGTGTGACGAGGATAGCCTGTTATCGGAAATAATCGCGAAGAAGTGATAGTAACATGCAAGAGCATATTAAGGTTCCTCAAGACAGGATAGGCGTAATCATCGGCGTAGAGGGCAGGATTAAGGAGATTCTTGAGAAAAAGTCGGGCGCGAGCATCGAGATCGATAGCGAGTCGGGCACAGTATTCATCGACTCCAAGGAGGGCGATCCGTTTAAAGCGCTCAAGGCCAGCGAAGCGATCAAGGCTATCGCTAGGGGTTTCAGCCCGGAGAAGGCGCTGAAGCTACTGGAGAACGACGACCTGGCGCTGGATATGATCGATCTGTCAAAGATCAGTGATGCGCCGGCCGATCTCACCCGCCTGAAGGGCAGGATCATTGGCAAGGGTGGGAAGACCAGGGAGATCATGGAATCCATGACCGGTGCAAAAATTTCCGTCTACGGAAAAACCATTAGCATTATCGGAGACCCGGAGCAGATCATGACAGTCCGCGCGGCGATCGATATGCTTATCGAAGGTGCGCCGCATGGAGCGGTCTATGGGTATCTGGAACGGCGCCGCCGGGAACTCAAACAGTCGCAATTCGAATCGATCTCCTGACAGGTATTGGCAGGACCAGTCAATAAATAATATACTATAAAATAGGAGACCCCACCCTTTAGGGTGGGGTGGTTCGCCTATTTAGCGTAGGGACAGTCATCACTTGGGTTTCTTGCCACATCCACAGGTATCGCACATTGGGTTCACCTCCGGTTCCTATTTTATTGAGAAATCATATATAGTGAGAGTTATATAAACCCGATCATCTGAACCTATCCGGCTGTTTTTACGAGTTTTAGCATTGAATTTGCAGTATATATCGGCTAAACGTCAAAATAACATGTAAATTTGTAATTACTTCGCAAATCAGGCAAAAACCTTTTGACATAGAAGCGTTAAAATGGTTGTCTATAATGCAGGTGATATGTTGGATACAATCACTCAGATCGTACTTTTCACCATAGCCATCATCTGGTTCCTGCTGGTAACCGCCGTCTTCCTGACGATCGTGATGGTTATCAAAGGGAGAGATGAAGTCCAAAGGATGAAAGAACAGATTAATTTATCCGAGAAAAAGATAGAGGAAATCCACAAGCATATGACCAATATCAAAGATGGAAAAAGCGTTTAAATTGATATTAACTATCCTCCTTTTTTGAACTACCACGCCCTGAAGGGGCTGCGGCCCCATGTTTTATAGAAAAACTCTCGCCGCCCGTGGGTGGTATAGCGTGATTCTCCCTCAGGCCAAGGCCGGTTCCCGGCATGCTTTACAACCGCCAGCACTTGAAGCCCCTTGCGAGGATACTCAAAGGCATCGTTGTAACTGGGAGATAGAAGCGGTTAAAGGTTAGATAATTGATGGATCCTCAAGGGATTGTATTCATCCCGGAGCTAAATCAACCGGGGTTTCTCCACCCACGGCCTCGTTCCCATAATCTTTTTTGAAAGATTTTGTAACCATGTTGGGTTTGATGTTCTTCTTGTAGTATTCTCTCATAGGGTCAGGGCCACAAAAAACAAACAATTTTTTAGAGGAATACAAACACTCGGATGACTGAATGACTCCAAGCTCACGGTCAAACCACAAACTGCAATAAGGGAAGATCAATTCTCTAACTGGCACTAACTCACAGTCTTAAAACACGGACAAATTCCCATAAAACACAAAGACAACAAATTTAAAACACTATTGAAAGATTTTCACCGGGGGACGAACGTCTAAAACCCCCCTTCAACCTTCAAAAGTGACTGTATATATGTACTTTATTTTTGCCTATCATCCAATGTACTTGTCTTCCGCGCTATAGTCTTTCGACATATTGCTCTGCTCCATCTCTTTGATCTTAGTAATGATCTTCTCGATCTCCTGCGCCCGAGCCTCGAGTTCCCGAGTATCAACTTCTAAGTTGAGCGCTTTGCATAGCACTCCCATGACCACCTGTGCGCTTTTCGGGTCGACTATATACCCTGAAGTCTCGCCCATAAAGCAAACACACTCCATTCCGCGGAGCTCGCCCAGTCCCATGATCAGTCCTGAAGCGCCGATGATACCCCCGGAAAGCTCTCCCTCATTGAAGATCGCGCCGTAGGATTTAACCTCTTCTATGATCTCAGGCTTGTTGGTGGCGTATAGGACGTTCGGAGTCTCGATGAGCTTGCCGGTACCATACCCGCCTAGCGTGTATATTCGCTTTACCTTGTATTTCTCAGCGATGTCCAGGTAAATTCCCGCCAGTTCGTAGTGCCCTTCGTTAGATACGCTCTGGTGGTCCCCGATGAGCAGGATTAGATCGGGGGTTTTATCGCTGCCTTGGTAGAAATAGAGTTCGTTGCTCACCAGCTTGATGGTACCGTCCGGGTTTACGTTGACCTGCGGCGGCAGATGAGGGGAAAAGATCTCCATAAATTTTTCTGCCTTTAGCTCGATGATCAGGTGATCGGCTACCAGCTTTCCGACAAGCCCCATACCTGGCAATCCCACGATCATCACTGGGCCTTCGGAGGCGATCTCCCGATATTCGACGACGGTAGTCTCAAGCATAAGCATACCTCGAAAAGTTGTTGTTATTAGTTAGCAAAATTTTTCTCCCCTCCGACGATACCTGCCATAAGGGTCGAGTGGAGAATACCTAGCCGGCACAGGGTTGATGGCCTTGCCCCCGCAGGGACAGATTGCCTTTAATGTGTAGCTACCACAGCGCTCGCACTTTTTCATCTTGGTCTTCATGAGAGTGACTTGGCTTCTTCCATATGGCGGTGGAATTCGCCCTCTCCTTCGTGCTTGTTCACGTAATCGATAGCCGACTTTGCCGAAGTAGTCAGGACTTTCTCCGCTTTCTTATAGTCCGGGGCTATGACGTGAATACGGTACCTGGGCGCGCCCACATATGTGATGTCCACGGAGACGCCTTCGCCGCCTTCGACCGAGCTTGCCATTTTCAGGGCTTTCTTGATCACCTCGACTCCATTGGATGTCGGGCAGAGAAGATCGATATAGCCGGCAATATCCACAGTAGGAACCTTGACGTTCTCATGGGCGATACGGTTGATCGCTTCGGCGATGTTCTGTGGTATTCCGGCCTTGGCCAGCCCAGACACGCCTTCTCCTTGGACAGCCTCTTCGAAAACTGCGTATAGATTGCCGAATTCTTCCCGGATCATATCTTCGAGCTTTTCAATCTCGCTCGGCTGAAGCTTGACCTCATCCGCGACGAACTGCAGCCACTTCATGGCTTTCTGGTCGTTCTTCCAGAGCTGGATCGTCTCCCGTCTCTGGTGCTCGTTGACGTCTTTAAAGGACAGATCTATGTGTCCTCTTTTGGGATTGACGTCAAGGACCTTACACACGATCTTCTGGCCCTCGCGCACATGATCACGGATATACTTGACCCAGCCAGATGCCACTTCGGAGATGTGGATAAGCCCCTCTTTGTTGTCATACTCGTCCAGCTGTACGAAGGCTCCGAAGTCGACCACCTTCGTCACGGTACATACTACCAGTTCACCCGGGTTGGGCCATCCTTTAACCATTTGTAACTAACCTCATTCCAGTACTTCGAGTATCTGTGACTTGATGGCAGCTTTGCCGCCTCTCGGCTCCGCCAGGGTCCTACCGCACACCGTACAGTCGACTCTGCTGCTGGCGCTACCGAAAATGATCTGTTCGTTCGAGCAGTCGTTGCACTTGACCTTTAGGAACTTCGTTTTAGGCACGTCCATTTGCTTATTCCTCCACGAGATCGAACTTCTGTGCTTTGAAGCATGCCCTCTGGTGGGCCTTCTTGCACTTCAGGCACCGGTATCGCAGGTTCACCCGCTTGGTTGGCTTATCGCCGCCTGGCACTTTCGAGAACTTGCCACGGTTGCCGATACCAAACGACCTGGCCTTCTGTCTCTCGATCCTGGTGAGCATAGATGCACGGCCCTTCTTGACCCGCTCCACCTCATGCTCCTGGTGGGATTTGCAGGAAGGACAGTAAGTCCTCATTTTCTTAGGCATCTTCATAATAATCACACCTTTAGTTATACGGTTTTATCTATCCTTGCTGGTTTTGAAGTGGTACTGCTATGTTTTTGTTACATAACACCAGGGCGTTCGCCTTAGGAAGGACGACCACGTCTTCGCCAGATAACTGGTATTGTCTCCCGTCTACGCCCACGAAAAGAGGCACGTCCCGGAGCACCTTTACCATCATGACTTCCTGACCTACATCTTTATTCAAGGATAAAGAACTTTCGATAGGCTGTTCCTTTGAGGTCGCCCCTCCTAATAAATTTTTCGCAGCATTTCTGCCGAAAGCGACTTCGAGGGCCGGCATAAGTATCTCGTTACGGCCTTTTTCGAGGGTCCCGACCAGTGAGTCAAAAACGTTCTTTTCGGCTTCAGTCATGCCCTCTACGGTGATCCTAGTTCCGGCAGCGAAGATGGAGGCATACTGTATGATCTTGCTCATCCGGCGATCGAAGACCCCTTCGATCAGTATACGGGCGTTCTTGATCTCGTCGTCGATCATAGCCAACTCTTTATAGTCCGCGGCTTCCTGGCGAGCCCCCTCCAGCTGACGGACGTAGAGAGCCGCCGCCTCGTAGAATGACCCGTCGAGTTCCTGCAGACGATCACTTTCGCGCTCAAGCGCCAGCCGGTTCGAGAGGTCCTCAAGGTTCATATTCTGCACTTCCGCGACACATTAGAAACATCGCGACGCTCTCCGGTAACGTGCCTGCGCCCTCCGAGATGCGATATATCTTCCCTTTCAGTTCGACTTCAGCGGGTCGGGTGACCAGCACCCTCACCAAGTCATCGCTAAAGACTATGGCATCTTCCAAGGGGTTAAATGTTTCTAACTGGGTCCGGGTGAGTGGGGTAACCCTGAGTGACGATCCGCCATGTAAAGAACCGGGCAAACGAATTAGCCGTTTGATGTCCGCTGTCACCGGCTCGTCTGTCTTGCCCGCTACATCCACCCTGAACTGGTCAATGGTGCCTGACAGCATGTTTTTCAGAAACCTCTCGATGTTTCCCGAAAGTTCAATCAGTCCCTGGTCCCTGATCCTGTTTAGAATATCTGGATCCCGGATTTTCTTCAGCACCATGCCGGCCGTTCTGCTGTCGAGGCCGTACTGCTTGAGGAACTCTTTTGCCGTCTTATCGTCTCTCCTGCCAGTTTCCTCCAGCTGATTGGCAATATAGTGAGCCAGACGGCGGTTCCACCCATAGCCTCCGGAGTCCGTAAACTCCCGGATGCGCCACACTCCCGCTGTCTTCGCTCCCTTCTGTCCTTCGACGATCGCCGTCGACCGGGTGATCACATGCTCTAGGTCCAGGCCAGTGCCCAGCAGATAGTCCACGATCTCCCGCCGATCCGGGCCCTTCAGACCTCTGACGCGCTCGTCCCGGACATGGACATGGTAGCCTCTGCTTCCGGAGAAGACGATATCCAAGTCCTTTTCCCTGAACCCAAGATCGTCTAGCAGGAACTGGTCGATCAGGCGGATGATCTCCACCTTTACGTTGGCCAGCATTTCGCCGTAGGTGCTAAACTTTCCCGGCAGATGATCAGCGTCTAGATCGAAGATAAGGTCGGCGCCGAGCCAGTCTTTTTCCTGCATCGTGGGCGCCCGGGGGTGATTGTAATATGCCGCAGAATGATACGCATGAGCGGGCGCCATGCTCCTCAGATAATCCCTGAGCTCACCCTCGGTGTTGAACGACTTATGGCGCCGCATAGAGACGCCATAGGTCTCCTCATAGAAGATGAACCCCCACTCACGCTGCTGCAATCCAGGCGGCACGGAAACCCTATGCCCGCTATAGTATTCCCTGAACCGCTCCCGTATGAGCCTGCGTGTTCCATCGTTCATATCACTGGACTATGGGTTGGCCAGAATAAAACTTTTACCCGTCCCAGCATGATCCCAGTAAACTAGCATGAAGATCACCTCCTCATATGCCGGGATTAGTAATAATAGGCTCTCTGCAGGCCTTTATATTGTGATCGGTCTGTCACATCTACAATAGGTGATGGGTAGCATAAGTACAGCTTTTCGTTATGGGAATACCGAAAGATTATTCACCGATAATAGAAAAGTTATACACAAAATGTAATCTGAGTATTGGATATGGTGATACATTTTGGCAATTAAAAAAATGGTAATACTATCAGGGCTCATCCTATCAGCGCTCTTAATAATCCCTGTATCGGCTTATGCAGCTGCAGGTGGTACGATCGTTGGAAAAGTGGATTTCCCGCAAATGGCTTATCAGTACATTTCGGCAAACGATACAAACCCGTCGGTGAACATGACCGTTCATGACCTCACGATCTATGCAGTGAGCGTTAATACGGGCTTTGTAAACGTGACGACACCGGACGCGAACGGCATGTATTCTGTAAACGTCCCCATGGATGACACGTATCAGCTATACGTTAATCCTGAAAAGGTGGCGGACATGAGCCGCGGTAATGAGAACGTACAAATCACTGAGTACCCGAATAAAGTGGGCACGAGGCCTTATCTGATCAACGTATCTGGTGGAAACACCGTTACTGCCAATATAACCGGATATGCGCCAGGCTACTACGTACCGCCGAACAGTATGAAATTATCAACAAATTCATCCGGGACCTCTTCTAAGACAACAAACGACTCACAGGCTTCTGCATCGTCATCGGCCTCATCTCCCGGGTTTACTGGCCTGTTCGTTTTGGCTGGTATGATAATAGCAGTCGGAGCCCTGTTATACAGGAAAGAATAAGCAAGCGCCAAGATCTGGTTGATTTTCCCTTTTTTTTGATTGGTATTCTATTATAAAATGGCTGTAGTGCATCAGGGTATCTACTGTACAGTGGCCGGGCCGGTCGAACGAACCTCAAATGGCCATATTGTCAGCAGCAGTTGTTCAGATATTGTAGCGCCGCCTCTTTCTGTTATTTGGCTGTATACCCCCATGTAATCCTGTTATTAATACGGAAAAATGTTATGATAGGAAAAATTAGACTAAATCATCGGTAATAACGAATAACAAGGTATAATTTGCCTTATATCAAATTCGATTTCAAGGGAACTGTTAAAGGAGGTATACTATGGCAGCTAGAGATATCGGAGATGGCGCGATTGCTGGCATCATCACCGGCATCATCATAGGTGTGATCGCCATTTTGCTCGCGCTTGTGGGATTTGCTACATACATATCGTTCATCGATATCAACGCAGTATTCGGAGGGCTCCTGCCGGCAGTTGGAACCGCCGCAGCTTCGATTACGGCCATGATCACGTTGCTGCTCTTCACAGCAATCGTCGGGCTGATTCTCGGGGCGATCTTCGGAGCCATCTATGAGAACATTCCGACGATCAACGCGGTCACCAAAGGCGTCGTGTTCATGCTGGTACTGTGGGTGATATTTGGACTATTGCTTCCCGTCATTGTAGGCGTCGGAGCGAGAGTTTCAGCTAGCCTAACAGCGGCCGGGATCGCCTCATCATTGATTGCCGCCATTATCTGGGGCGCGTTGCTGGGCATGATGTTCATCTGGGTCTCCCGCAGGACAATGGCACCCGGCAGGGCGCCTATCGTCCGACCTTGAAACAAAACATGCTACAATTCAAATTTTTCTTTCCCATAGCACATCCATCATAATTAGAAATATCGGGCGAGCGTGCTGTACCTATTTCCAGCCAGTAGAGGTCGATCACGTTCTTTGGGGCTATGGGGTAGATGGGGTCGGCGGCTTCGCCATTGGGGGAATCTATCCTCCAACTCCAATTTCGATCTTTATACTAAACATACCATTGCTCCACATACGTTAATGCTACCAACCGCGTACATGCGCATGGGTTAATAACCTATTGTCGTCTGTCCTACAAGGCGTGGTCGTTTTTTAAAGGTTTGTGTGCTCATCAGAATTGGATTGGTCGTCGTCCCAGTCCGGTTTATAGGGAATAAAATGATCGTTGTGTTGTGTTTGATGAGGGTTGCTCCGGAGAGATGCCTGAGTATCTGAGAAATCTATAACATGCACAGCACAGCGTTCGTATTTGTCTGACAGCATAGATACAAGGTGCTTGGTCAATAACCCCTGCGAAGCTATTTAGCACGAAATCTTGAACGGCAAACCAATAGCTTTAGTCGTTGGCTATTGACTTATCGATCGATCTTTAGCCGTACATCCCTGCCGGAGATCGTGGTCGTAGCATCAGCGGCGCCCTCGATCTGCGCATGGTCTATTTCGGAGACCTTCATTGTCTCCTTTAGCACAGGCTCGACCCGGGAGAGCCCCTCGACGTCCCCAGAGATCGTGACGCGGGTGAGGGGGGCGTTTTGTGCCAGGTTATTAGCGTTCTTGTACTGGCGCAGTGCCGAGACTATGAGGGTGGCAGCATCGCCTAGCCGGAGCGCTTCTCCATCATCCCATGATGTCACTGCTATCGGCCAGTCGGAAATGTGTAGGCTTTCAGAGCCATGCAGGTCCCGGAAAATGCCTTGGTATATCTCCTCGGTGACATGCGGGATGAATGGGCCAAGCATCTTCAGCGAGTTCAACAGTACAGTATACAGCGTAAAGAGCGCTGCATCCCGGCTCCCTTTTTTCGTCTGGTCCTTGCTGTACAGCCGGTCCTTGACCATCTCTAAGTAGTTATCGCAGAAGTCACCCCAGAAGAACTGCTCGATCACCATTTTTGCTTTGCTGTATTCATATCTGTCAAAGCTGTCCGTGCTATCCCGGATCACACTGTTCAGCTTAGTTAGTATCCAGCTGTCTATCAGCTCCAGCCGTGGTCCATAGGCTCCAGGATGGTAACTCTGCAGGTGCATCGCGACAAAGCGGGAGGCGTTCCACAGCTTGTTGATAAACTTCTGGCCGTAAACGATCTCCTTCTCCTTGAACGGCATATCGTCGCCGAGCTTGGCTGAAGCCGCCCACCATCGTAATGCGTCAGCGCTGTATTTAGCTATCACCGGCAACGGCTCGATCACATTGCCCCTGGACTTGTGCATGGCTTTAGAGTTCACGTCCAGGCCGTGTCCAGAGATCATCACATTACCCCACGGTAAGCTTTCCGTGTGCAGATAGCTCTTGATCACCGTGTAGAACAGCCAGGTTCTGATTATATCATGAGCCTGTGGCCTCAGGCTCATCGGGTAGATGACATCCACCAGCGAGTCGGCCTCTCCCCAGTTCGCGTTGATAAGCGGGGTGATCGACGACGTTGCCCAGGTGTCCATGACGTCCCTCTCCGGCTCGAACTCCGAAGAGCCGCACTTCGGGCATGGCTTCACCGGCAGGTCCACTAGCGGATCGATGGGCAGCTGTGAGTCATCTGCTACGATAGCCCCCCCGCACTTTGCACAGTACCACACCGGGAACGGCACACCAAAATACCGCTGCCTGGAGATGCACCAGTCCCACTTCAGCCCCTGGATCCAGGTGTCGTACCGTACCTTCATGTGCTCCGGGTACCAGTTCATTTTCCCGCCCTGAGCGAGCAGTTCGTCCTTCAAATCCAGTATCCGGATGAACCACTGAGGAGTAACATAATACTCAACTGGGGTGCTACACCGCTCGTGGATGTTCATAACATGGGAGATCGGCTTTTGCTCCGCCAGTAGGCCTGCATCCTTAAGGTCGTCGAGAATGGCCTTGCGGCATCCGGCCAGGGTCATGCCCTCGTATTTGCCCGCATTGCCGTTCATCCGGCCGTCGGCGCCGATGGATAGCTTCAGCGGCAGATCGTACTCCCGCCACCAGTCGATATCCGTCCGATCGCCGAATGTACAGACCATGACCAGTCCAGTGCCGAACTCCGGATCGACCTTATCATCCGCAATAATGGGCACTTCGGCGCCGAACAGCGGTGTCTTCGCCATCCGGCCCACGAATCCTTTATAGCGGGCGTCACCCGGATTTACGATCAGCGCGACACAGGAGGAGATCAGCTCTGGACGGGATGTGGCGATAAGCAGCTCTTCGCCGCCACCTATAGCGGAAAACTTGATCGTGTTTAGGAAGGATTGCTTTTCCTCGGAATCCTCCACATCCGCCTGCGCCAGGGACGTCTGGCAAAGCGGGCACCAGATCGCCGGCTCATTCCGGCGCTCTACACGGCCCTTACCGAACAGATCCAGGAACGACCGCTGGGATATGCGACGGCAGCGCTCATTGATCGTCGAGTACAGGAGGGCCCAGTCAACGGAAATGCCCAGCGTAGTCCAGACGTTCCTGTAGCTTTTGCCGCCGATCTCCGTTTCCTTCAGGCATAATTTGACGAACTCCTCCCGGCCCACGTCCTTAATGTTGACCTTGTACTTCTTCTCGACATATCGCTCCGTAGGGAGGCCGTTGTCATCAAAGCCCATAGGGTAAAAGACGTTGCAACCCTTCATACGCTGATAGCGAGCGACGAACTCTGCCTGGGAGTACGAGAATACGTGGCCCATGTGGATATAACCGGAAAGCGTCGGCGGGGGCGTATCAATTGAAAATACGGGCTTCCTGCTGTCCGGATCGAACTTGAAGACCCTGCGGTCCTCCCAGAACTTTTGTATCCTTGGCTCAATCTCCTTCGGGTCGTACTTCTTCGCTAACTCGGTCATGGAATATGCCTCTGGCGCCCCGTCAAAATCATTGACGATAAATCGGCTTGCATAAGCCGAAATCTGGTATTCAGATTACTCGCTATGAGTATAAAAAGGTTACTTACAAGGAAAGAATTGTGCAGGACGAAAGATAGGTTAGCTAATCCTGCAGAATGACACTCAATCCCCAACCGACCAAGCCCTTCGTAGTACTGATCCCTGGATCCATATGTAGACCCCGCGTTTCCATTTTGATTGGTAGCGGCACACCCCGCGTGACACAGCATGTAAAACTGAAGCCACCCTTCACAGCATTATATTTTGATTCTCCCGAGAAAATGCATTCAAGCACGCTGATATATATAGGCCGGTAAAATTGAACGGGCCGTATAAGCTTCCCAGCTTCCCGGTTTCAGCCAGGGGATCATAATTCCAGATATGGGGACATCACTATAGGGCAAGCCTGGATTGTATACC
Source organism: Methanocella sp. (assembly GCA_035319305.1). Taxonomy (GTDB): domain Archaea; phylum Halobacteriota; class Methanocellia; order Methanocellales; family Methanocellaceae; genus Methanocella_A. The sequence continues at coordinate 6,157 of DATHCY010000229.1, read as the reverse complement.
TGTCAAGTGCATCCTGATCAGCTTGTCTGGACCAATCATGATAATAATCACAGACGATATCCGTACTCCTGTCGTCCAACTTTACGTGTATGACCGAATGCCTAACCCGGCTATTGATAGTTTCAACAGAATACTCAGCATGAATCGTTGAGTTCACATTTGCCCTGCCGCCGACCGACGTCTGCCGATACTCATACCAGTTGATCTGAGCCAGGTCATACAAGGACGAGCTACCAACCTGCACAGCTGTCATGGCATTATGGCTTGGCTTCACATTCAGAGAGGAACATTCGTCCTGACAATATCAACAAGATAAACAGGATAAATAACTTCAGCGATACCGATAACGGATAATTCAAAGCGTTACCTCTTTACATTTTATAACATCTCTAATGTATTTATCATACTCATCAAAAATTCTCTAAGGTCGGGCTTGGTGTCTGATCCCCTGTATCTTTTACAGATGAACCCTATTTCATTACCATATATACCATAATTTAACCTATTTTTATGGTTTAACCATACAGTCAAGTCGATTAATACTTTCACGCCCATTCTATTCTTATTTTGTTCAAATCGCTAATAATATTAAACACTATACTGAGCTATATATGGGTTACAGGAGGATTGGATATATGATCAAGAAACTTGTAGCATGCATAGCCGGACTTGCGACTCTCGTGGCACCGGCAGCAGCATGCTTCGGCTTTCCATTCGGTGGTTTCGGGTTCGGTGGTTTCGGGTTCCCCTTTGGGTTCAGCAGCTTTAGCAGCTCGTTTGCTTTCAGTTCAATGTTCAGTTCTATGTTCAGCGGCTTCGGCTCTCCCTTCTGGTGGTAAACCAGAATGGGACGGGCCCCCATTTTTTGTATGTCCGATTTTTTGCAGTAAACCATAAGTATAAAGTTTGTGATATTGTATCCCGTCACTGTCAGATGGAGCATCATTTCATGGAGACCAAGGACATCGAGATCCTCATTCAGAAGTTCGCGCTCCAGAACGCGTACAAGTACGGTAAGGTACCCCAGGCGGGGGCTGTAACGGGCAAGCTGTTAGGCACACATCCAGAGCTGAAACCCCACGCGAAGGAACTAATGCCGCTGGTACAGCAGGTTCTCTCCGACGTAGGCCTGATGTCACCCGGAGAGATCGAGGCGAAACTGCAGGCTATAGCCCCCGAGCTCATCGAAGAGCTCCAGGTGAAGAGGGAATCCAGGAAAGGCCTGCCCGAGCTGGACATCTCCCGGGTCAGGCCCGGGAAGAAGGTGACCCTGCGTATCGCGCCCAATCCGAATGGCCCGCCGTCGCTGGGCAACGCCCGAGGAATCATCGTCAACTATGAGTACGCCCGGATGTACGATGGCGTCTTCATCATGCGGTTCGATGATACCGACCCATCGATCAAGAAGCCGATGATCGAGGCATACCAGTGGTACGTCGAGCATGCAAAATGGCTTGGCTGCCCTCCCGATAAGGTGGTTGCCGCCTCGGACCGCCTGCCACTATACTACGAGCAGGCGGAAAAGCTAATCGACTTGGGACAGGCGTACGTATGCACCTGCGACAATCAGGCCTTTCATGACTTGAAGGAGGCGGGCGAACCCTGTCCACACCGCGAAACTTCCTCCGGGGAAAACATGGAGCGATGGAAAAAGATGCTTTCCGGCGGCTATGCGGGCAAAGAGGCGGTGCTCCGGATCAAGACGGATATCAAACACCGGGATCCTGCCCTGAGGGACTGGGTTGCGTTCCGCATTGTCACAGAGCCGCACCCAAAGGCCGGTACGAAATATGTGGTCTGGCCGATGCTGGACTTCGAGTCGGCCATGGAGGATCATTTTCTTGAAGTTACCCATATCATCCGGGGCAAGGATCTAATGAAGACGGCGGACAAGCAGCGGTACGTGTACCGGTACTTGGGCTGGGAATATCCCCATGTCAGCCACTGGGGACGTGTAAGGTTGCTAGGCTTCGGCAAGTTCTCCACCAGCGTAATGAAAAAGGGCATCGAAGCTGGAGAGTATATGGGTTGGGACGACCCTAGGCTGCCAACCGTCGCAGCGCTCAAGCGCCGGGGCATCGAGCCTGAAGCCATCCGTAATGTCATGATTAATATGGGCGTCACCGAAACCGACATCGAATTCAGTATGGACACGCTATACGCCGAGAACCGTAAGATCGTCGATCCGAAAGCCAGCAGGTACTTCTTCGTGCCTGACCCGGTGGTATTACAGGTGAATGGGGCTCCGCAGGTCGCCGCGAAACCCCAGTTACACCCGCAGGATCAGAAACGGGGACATAGGACCCTGTGTGTGCCGGAAAACCCGGAAATATTAATACCTAGGGCGGACGCGGAGGACGTGAAGCCAGACGACATCCTCAGGCTCAAGGACCTTTATAATGTCAGGATCACCAGGACCAATCCCATCGGCGGGGAGTATATCGGTAACGATCTGGCAGTGCTCAAGCAGGGCGCCCGGATCGTTCAGTGGGTCACCAGTGACGGGGTCCCTACCAGGGTCGTGGGGCCGGAAGGCGAGTACCATGGCATAGCCGAATGTAACATTAGGGACGAGCTGAACAATGTCGTCCAGTTCGAGCGCTTCGCCTTCGTTAGGATCGACACGATCAACGGCGTTGTGCTAGCCTACTATACTCACCCATAAAATAGGGCATAGCAGCTCTGCCATTCCTGTATTTTCCCTTCTTTGGCAGATGCCTGTTGCGGGAAGTGATAACGTATGTTCGTTTCCCTTCTCGGTCTGCACGGCGTTTCCATCATCTCACCAGCAGAGCTATTATGACCAGCGCGCTCGCAAGGTAGATCGCTCCAGCTCCTGCGACGATATAAGGCACAAGCCTGACCGGCGTCTCAATGTATTTTTTCATCCCGGTCCAGACCCAGACAAATAGGGGCAGCGTGATCAGCGCCGATAGACCGGCCATCGGTATAAAGTCGAAAATGACCGCCAATAGGAGCGATGCGTAAGCCAATATGCACATGAGAACATACACGTAGATAGTATTCTTTTTCCCCAAGAACACAGCAACGCCTAACTTCATCGCCTGTCTGTCAGCATTATAGTCCGGAAACTCCAAGATAAAGAAACCCGCCATTCCCAGGAACGCCGTCGGCAGTATGGCGATCACCGTCGCGAGGATCATATCCCACATCCCAATAACACCCGCAATTGAAGAGGGGGGCACCTGGGTGAAAAATGCACCCAGCGCTGTCAGCGGAAACGAAAGGAACCACGAGATCTCGCCGAGCAGACGGTAGGACAGCTTGAGGGGCGGCGCGGTGTAGAACGCGCCCAGCCCGACCCCAACAACCCCTAGGAGGAATACGATTGGACTGCGAGTAAACACGATATACATGCCCAGTAGGATGCACAATACAAAGCAGATAGAGCCTGCGATCAGCACATGCATGGGATCCAGGATCCCATCGATCAGCAGCCCGGTGCCCCCGGTAAATGGGGTGCGCTCCTTATTGATCCGATCCGCCCCGGTCCAGAAGTCGAAGAAATCATTGTAGGCGATCGTCCCCGCATGTAGCAGGATTATGGCGGCCATCGAAACGGCCAGGTAGAACCAGCTGAACTGCCCAGGATATAGGTTATAGGCGACAAGCGATCCTGTCAGCAGCGGGACAACGGCAAACAGGAGAAAGATAAGCCTGAACTCCCTGATCCAGGCGCTTGCCTTTGACAGCATAAAACACTTATCATTATGTGGGAATATATAAAACGATCGATCATGGCAATGGCATTTCAGGTCGGTAAACGGGGCGTCCCTTTGATCGGGTGGGTAGGTGTGTGATGTCGGATTATGAGACCATCAGTATGGAATGTCCGGAATGTAAAACGAAGCAGGACGTCACTGTTTGGCACAAGCTGGATGTGCGGGCCGATCCGGCGGCCAGGGATGCGCTGTTCGCCTGGCAGATCAATGTATTTACCTGCAGCAGCTGTGATTTCAAGGCACTGCTGCCGGTAGGGTTGCTGTACGACGATCCGAATCGGCGGATTGCGGTTCAGTACTACCCGGTCGACGCGCTGGGCCAAGAAGGTTTCTATTCCGGGTTCAATAAAGACGGAGAACCTGTATCTACGGAGCCGAACCCGGAGGAGTATATGAAAAAGCCGCATATAGTGTTTGATATGGGCGAGATGCTGCGATATATCGTCTTCAGAGAAGTAGCATTCGAAAAGGGCAAATAAAGAGCATCATACGAAACATGATCTTCAGAGATCAATCCGACCATAAAATCCGGTCATAGCCCTTTAGGCATGGTAGTTCACAATAGGCCTGACGGCTTCCGGATCGATCTCGGCAGCCTTCCGGTATTCCCAACCGCATCGTCGATCATCCCCCGCAATGATATTCCAGACGCCGTTGATCGACCCGGCGTGTCTCGGACATCTTTAATGCGGTATACTCGAAAGCAGCCTCGTCGAGCATGCGAGCTTTCAGGAAAGCATTCGTGAGACGGTATCGTGCAAGTGATCCCCGAAGTTCTTCTCCACCGTGCTTTTCAGGCAGCCGATCGCTTCATTCATAACACCCATATCCGTGTACTCCTCCGAGTTCGACCGGCGCCGCAGTATCATCGGAATCGAGCGCAAGAGCGCTTTGCAATTCATGAACAGCTTCATCAAGCATTCCTTTTCCAGATGGTGCCATCCCGATGCTGGTATACACGCCGGGGTCGTTCGCACTGAGCCGCCATGTAACCCTATCATCGTAAATCGTTGCAATCTGGTAATACTATACTGATACATGAGACAAAATCTTTTATTTCTAAAGTTGTTATTGTCCAGATGGTAGTGATGGAATTTGTTGCAGGGCAAGGATGACTTTTTCAGCTGGTTCGGGACACGTGCTGGCAAACCATTGAACGATCGGCAGATAAAAGCGATAAGGGCCGATAAAGGCCCGGTGCTGGTGGTTGCTGGCGCGGGCACTGGCAAGACCACGATGATCATCGCTAAGGCGGCGTATCTGCTGCGGGAGAAAGGGATGAAGCCAGAGCGGCTGCTGATGCTTACCTTCTCCCGGGACGCGGCCATCCGGATGAAAGGGGAGGTGGAAAGGATCCTGCCACACGCCCGGGGCATCACTGTCAGCACCTTCCACTCGTTCTGCTTCGGGTTCCTGCGGGAGAACGGCGAGGATACCGGCATCTGTGAAGGGTACCGGATCCTGGATGAGAAGGATGCCAGGTATATGCTGTGTAAAGAGATGGGTATATCGCAGGCCGTGGCCGGCGATTATATATTCGGCATACAGCAAGCCAAAGACCTGGGCCTTTCTTTCGCAGACTACCGGGGTTACCTGCGTCGGAAAGAGGCACAAATTCGGGAATATGCAGGCGGGGATGATGTTGAGACTGCAGCGACCGTCGCGAATGTCCATCTTCGGACCCTGCACCTCAAGACTAGGGAGATTGGCCCCGAAGAAAAGAAGCGGCTGACCCGGTTCTTAGATGCAATCCAGCATCATAAGAAATACCTGAAATTTCTCGAGTCCTGGCAGTGCTACGAGGCCATAAAATCAGAGAAGAAGTTCCTCGATCGTGCGGATCTGATCCATATAGCCATCGAGCTTTCGAGCGCGCGAGGCTGCGACAAACTGGCCGGAGGATATGACTACGTGATCGTCGACGAGTTCCAGGACACCAGCCTTCAGCAGTACTACCTGCTGAAGATCCTGGCCGGAAATCACGGAAACGTCACGGTTGTAGGGGATGTAGACCAGTCCATATATGAGTTCAGGGATGCGCGCCCGGAGAACATGGAAACCTTTAAACGAGAATATCGGCCGCAGATCTTCGACCTAACGGAAAACTACCGGTCGACAGATAAAATTCTCCGCACTGCAGGCCGTCTCATCCGGAACAACTATCGGAGTCCCGAAGATGTAAAGCTAATAAAAGCATTCATGCCCGCTGCCAAAGGGGAAAATGTCCGGGTCATTAGAAGCTGCGACCCCAAGGAGCAGGCCCGGCGGATCGCCGAAGAGATCGGGGAGCTGACGATCTACGGCGGCGTCCCCCCAGAAGAGATCGCCATCCTGTTTCGTTCCTGCTCATCCATTCCGCCGCTCCAGGCGGCCCTGGAATATATTGGCCTGCCATACCAGTTGCTCTCCAGCAG
>DATHCY010000228.1:0-12402 GCA_035319305.1 Methanocella sp. | reverse complement strand
TGCAAGGGCACGCTGATTCACGGAGATTAGACTTATGGGAACCTCAAAGAGAAAGATCGAGCACCTCGATATCTGTATCAAGGAAAAAGTGGAGTCGCACGGTAACGGTTTCAGCGACATCGAGCTCGTTCACCGCTGCCTGCCCGAGATCAATAAGGCCAGCATCTCCACGAGCACGAGGTTCCTAGGCCATATATTCAACGCCCCGATCACGATCGCTTCCATGACAGGCGGACACCCAGACACCAAAAAAGTCAACTCAAACCTAGCCAAGGCCGCTGAAACGCTTGGCCTTGGCATCGGCGTAGGCAGCCAACGGGCAGCCCTAGAAGATAAAAGCCAGGAAGACTCATATCGCGTGGCCAGGGACGTCGCGCCCAACGCGTTCATATACGGAAATATCGGCGCCCCTCAGATCCTATCCTACGATATCGGAAAGCTGGAGCAGGCGGTCGAGATGATCGATGCCGACGCGCTCGCGATCCACCTGAATTTCCTGCAGGAAGCTATTCAGCCTGAGGGAGACTTGAATGCTACAGGCTGTATAGAGAAAATATCGGAAATCGCATCAGAACTTTCGGTCCCGGTCATCGTGAAAGAGACGGGAGCCGGCATCAGCCACATGGACGCATACGCCCTACGAAAAGCGGGCGTATCAGCCCTCGACGTAGGGGGCAGGGGCGGCACCAGCTGGGCGGGCGTCGAAGTATACAGAGCCCGCATGGAACATAATATCGTGGGCGAGCACCTCGGAAAAAAATTCTGGGACTGGGGCATTCCCACAGCGCAGAGCATCATCGAAGCGGATGTGGGCCTGCCGCTGATCGCCACAGGGGGCATACGCGACGGCATCATGATGGCCAAGTCGATAGTACTTGGCGCATCCCTCGCCGGCATCGCGCTACCGCTGGTATTCGCGGCGAGAGACGGACAGGACAAAGTCCAAGATATCCTCCAGCTGTATATCGAAGAGCTCAAGGCGACGATGTTCCTAACCGGATCGGAATCCATCGAAGATCTGAAAAAAGCCCCGGCAGTCATCACAGGCCACACACGCGAGTACCTCGAGGCAAGGGGCTTTAAATGGGCAAGTTATGCCCAGCGTTAACGAAAAAAGGTGTAATCATCATGAAAGATATAGGAATAGTCGCGGTCGGAGGCTACGAGGAAGTCGGCCGGAACATGACCGCAATCAGAGTAGGAAAAGATATCGTAATCATGGATATGGGAATCCGGCTCGACCGGATCCAGATCCACGAAGAAACCGAGATCGAGAAGATGCACTCGCTGGACCTAATCCAGATGGGCGCCATCCCCGACGATAAGATCATGAATAACGTGGACGGAAACGTCGTCGGGATCGTATGCTCCCACGGCCACCTAGACCACATCGGAGCGGTGCCGAAACTGGCGCACCGCTACAACGCGCCGATCATCGGCACTCCCTTCACGGCAGAACTGATCCGGCAGGAGATCGAGTCCGAACGTAAGTTCGACGTGGCGAACAAGGTACATCCATTGCCCTGCGGGCAGATCATGGAACTCTCCAGGAACATCTCAGTCGAGCTGATCAGGGTGCAACACAGCATCATCGACTGTGCATTCGTCGCGATCCACACGCCCGACGGGATCATCCTGTACGCATGCGACTTTAAGATCGACCGCACCCCTGTCATAGGAGAGCTGCCTGACTTCAAGCGCCTCAAACAGATCGGCCAAGAAGGCGTACTAGCCATGATCACCGAAAGCACCAACGTAAACCGATCCGGCAAAACCCCATCGGAGAAGGTGGCCCGAGATCTGGTATGGGACTGCCTCCTCGGCACCGAGGAGACGGAAAGCGGAGTGCTGGTCACCACATTCTCATCCCATATCGCCCGGCTCAAGTCGATTATCGACGCGGCGGAAAAGATGAACCGAGTGCCAGTCCTGCTAGGCAACAGCATGGAGCGCTACTACGGAACCGCGCTGAAGATGGGCTACGTCAAGAAGCCTGACAACCTGCGCATATTCGGCTACAGGAAATCCATAGTCAAGGAGGTCAAGCGCATGATGGAGGACGGCAAGGAAAAATACCTCCCCATCATCACAGGCCACCAAGGCGAACCCGATGCGATCATGGGCCGAATCGCCAGCGGCGAACTGGACTACAAGCTAGAATCCGGAGACAAGATCATCTTCTCCGCCAACGTGATCCCCAACGAGCTCAACCGGGCAAACCGCTATGCACTGGAGACCAAGCTCCGGATGAAAGGCGCCAGGATCTACGACAACGTCCACGTATCAGGCCACGCGTACAAGGAAGACCACTGGGAACTACTCCGCATGGTCAAACCAGAACACGTAATACCCGCCCACGGCACCCTGGAAATGCACGCGGCTTACGCCGAAATGGCCGAAGATACAGGATACGAGTTCGGACAGAGCGTACACATCTTGAGAAATGGTCAGGAACTGAGCCTGTAAACAGGCTCAGTTTTTAGTGCAATAAAATCGTACTCGCATTTTTTCCAATGAACAACACGATCGGCCAGAGTATAAATTCCGCATCAGCCATAATATAAGAATAGTTCAACAAGCTTCCACCACTAGCAGTTTTACCTTTTATCAAGTAATAGGCTGAATAGAAATAAAAAATAGTGAGAGATAAACTAAACACAGGCAGAAGATGTGTGCAAACACCCGCGAGGAGCAAAACTAGCGCGATCAAGTTGATCAAGTGCAGTGCAGCCAAGGCATGATCTTTTCCCAGAATTATCGGTACGGTCTTCAACTTTTTTACTGCATCTGATTCAATATCCTTGATATCAAAAAACACCACGTTAATAAAAATTTTCAGGAAAATGAACACAAATATCAAGAGGTTATAATCTTCGAGCCTGATCGAGTTATAAAATAGCAGAAAAAATGCACCTGTATACGCCCAGACAGCGGATATAAAAATGCTTTTAAACCCAACGATCACCTTCGTCAATATTTTGAAAACGGACGTATACAAGAGCCCGCCAGACAGCGTGAACAGCACAAATATCGAAAAATTGAAGTTGAACAGGATCAGGATCAGCAGTACTAGAATAGATAGGTAGATGGCGAGCAGATAAGGGAATATTTTTTTCCTACTGAGGATATAGAGCACCCTGTTCAGATCTGTAATCCGATCAGTGTCCATTTCCATGTTATAGTTTAACGTATAGATGATCAGGGGGATCAGATAAGCAATTGCTATCCCAGTGATTGTGATATTTACATCGGTCAGCATAGAAACAACTAATATCAACGAAGGACATACGATTGCGGTAAAATGAGCTCCATATATAAGCTCGTCTTTAAACCCTTTTGCGATACTTTCGATAGGTATGCTCATATAATAACCCACGTGGCGAAATACAACCACTAGATCTAGCCCCAACCCACAGCGATTATTTTTCAGAGCAAGAAAATATGATCTGGAAACAGGTTCCCCTATCAGATTTGATTTTCATATCTCCGTTGATCTGTTTAACCAAGGCGTTGACCAATTTTAATCCCAGCGTTTTTGATTGGCTGATATTTACTGTATTCTTCATGCCGATCCCATCATCTTTAACTATCAGATGGTAGGTGTCGTTTTCTTTTTTTGATATCGTTATCGTTACGATCCCATTTTCCCGATCTTGAAAAGCATGTATCAAGGAGTTGGAAACCAACTCGTTGATGATCAGTCCCAGGGGAATTGACGTGTCGATGTTGAACCAAATGTTCTCGACCTCTGTCCTGATCTCTATGCATTTGTCCAGCCTGAATGATATGTAAAGATTCCTGGCCAGCGTATTAGTATATTCTTTGAAATTGATCTTGGCCAAGTTGTCCGACATGTATAGTTTCTCGTGTATGAGCGCCATGGATCTTATCCGGCTCTGGCTATCCTTAAACACGCGGGTAAGCTCTGGGTTATTGACATACTTTGCCTGTAGATCAAGCATGCTGGAGACAATCTGCATATTATTTTTTACCCGATGATGGATCTCTTTTAACAATACTTCCTTTTCTTTCAAGGATACCTTTAGTTTCTCTTCATCGAGGCCATGCTCTACGATCTCCTCTTGGAGAGTTTCATTCAGTATCAACAGTTCGGAGGTGCGTTCTTGGACCCTGACCTCGAGTTCCTCGTTTACCTTTTTCAACTTTTCCTCCGCCATTTTTCGGAACGTGATATCCTCAGCCATGAGGATAAAGTGGGTGATTATATTATCGGAGGATAACGTAGGGAATAACCGTATAGAGAGGTACCTTACATCAGAATTTGTATCGATTTTAAAATCGTCAATTGAAATGATCCTCCCTTGTCTCGCCCTAGCAAATTCCGCGGATAAATCCTTCTCATTAAACTGGTGTTCAAAAATGTTTATATTACGATCTTCACTCATTAATATTCCAAAAATATTAGCAAAGGAGTTGTTCATTTTGATGATATTCCCCTCTGGATCACATAAGCACATGCCGTCCGGCGACTGCATAATCAGATCTTCAATCACAAGGGCGGTGTCATTTAACTTTTTATTTACCTCCTCGATATTTATGAATTTGATACTATTCATTGAGTAGATCAACAGCGTGACAGAGAGAAATAATAGCATCATATCGTAAAAATGCTGGGGAATCTGATCGGTATTATAGACGTTCAAATGTCCTATAAGGTTAAGCATATCGCCCATGAAGCTCAGGAGAAAGTATCCGAGAATAATAGCAAGCAGATACCTGACGTCAGTCGATATATTAATCAAAATGAGACAAATAGTTAGAGCGATGATGATCGTATCGGCAATAGTTGCTAATGAATAGATCACTAACTCGAAATTACCGGTCGAGTGAGATACATTGGCCATCACAAAATAGATTAGCATGACCATAAAAATTGCACCCGAATATAGGGTGAACAGCTTAACCGATCGGTGTAACTTTTTATGTTGCTCTGAAAACGTTTTTAATAGGGTATATAATATTGGTGCGTAGCTTAATACCATTATCAGCATTCCAATTTGAACATTGAAGTTTGCAATCTTATAAGGCGATAAATACCATTCGAATCCCGAAACCGCTAATCCGATTAAATTACAGAAAAGGCCGATAAGTATTCGTTTTGTTATCTTGTTGTCACTAATCCGGTACAGTATAAAACTGATCGGTACGCAAAGCAATAACATCAAAGTAAACGTAATAATAGTTGTTATAGGGAGCTCGTTTTTCATAAATCCAAGAAAAAATAAAATTGAGGTTGAGGAAAGTATGGTTAACTCTATACTGATTAAAATGATCATCATTGTGAAGTTGCTACTTTTGATCTTCGAGATTGGGATGTTCACATTCCTCTTCAAATTAATTGATTATAGTTTACCACCACTACTGAGTGAGTAATTAGTCACACAATAATCATTATCCTAGAAAAAGATTGCGATGATATCAATTATAATATTATAAATTTATATGCTATTTTGCAAAGACGTAGTCAAGTTGAATTAATTTGTATAAAACATCATAATCATATAAATATTTAAAAATGTTAAAAAGTCGGACAGGGCATCCTATCAAATAACCTTATTTCTCAAAGTACCAATATGTTCAATCTCAATCTCAATAATGTCGCCTCTCTTCATCGGACCGATACCCGACGGCGTCCCTGAAGCGATCACATCGCCACACTCCAGTGTCATGACGCCGGATATAAACTCGACCAGCCTGTACGGATCAAAGATCATATTGCCTGTATTCGAGCTTTGCATAACCTTGCTGTTGAGCTTCGACTGGATCGACAGGTTTGTAGGATCGATCCCGGTCACGATAAACGGTCCGACTGGCGAAAACGTGTCGAAGCTTTTCGCCCTAGTCCACTGCACATCCTTCTTTTGCAGGTCTCGGGCGGTCACGTCATTGAAGCATGTGTAGCCCAGTATATGGTCCCGGGCGTCTCCGGCCCCGACATGCTTGGCACGCTTGCCGATGACTATGGCCAGCTCCGCCTCGTAGTCGACTTGGGTGCTTTGATTCGGGTATACGATACTATCCTTATGGGCGATGACGCTCGAAGGCGGTTTGAGAAATAATATCGGCTCGTCCGGTATCGCCACTTTCATCTCAGCAGCGTGGCCCTTGTAGTTAAGCCCAACACAAACGATCTTGGTAGGGCTGCAGGGTGGAAGTACCTTCACTTTGTCCATCGGGTACTCCCTGCCGGCTATATGCGAGCGGACCTTCCCCTCCTTGGTGATCACCTCGCCTGTAAATTCGTGGTGGTCGTGCCTGAATCTGCCGATAATCGTCATAATTTGATCCTCCTGCCACTGGCGTCTCGGGTATATTTACCCATCTCGGACTTCAGCAGAGTTTTCCCGCCGAATACGGGGCCGTCCCTGCATACCCTCAGCCCTTCGGGGTCCATGCAGCAGCTGCCGCATACGCCGATCCCGCACTTAATATACCTCTGCAGGCTGAACTGCGATCTGTCCGAGACCCCCGCCGCGTCCAGCATGCCGAGCACCCGGTACATCATTTTTTCCGGACCGCAGCAGTATATCTGTGTAAATGTGCTGAGGTCCATCGACTTCAGCAGATCAGTGACGAATCCTTTCCGGCCATAACTTCCATCATCCGTGGAAATTATGGTATTCCCCGAATTTTTAAACCTGCTTTCAAAGTGGACTTCGGATTTAGTACGATACCCTGCAAGCGCTGTTACTTTTACGCCGATCTTTTTCGCCTTCTCGCCTAGTGGCGCAAGCGGGGCGGATCCGATGCCGCCGGATATCAGCAGGATATCGTCCCCTACCAGTTCCCAGCCATTACCGTACGGCCCTCGGATTCCCACACTATCGCCCTTCCCCAGCTGGAATAACGCGCCGGTCGCCTCGCCAATGTTCTGAACTGTGATCGCATCATCCCATGACAGCGTCATCGGCACCTCGTCGACCCCCCTCACCCACACCATCAGGTATTGCCCGGGCTTTCCCCGGAGCCAGCCGGACACGTCCAGCCTGAACGTTTTGATAGTGGGAGTCTCATCGATGATCTCTGTGATCTTTGCGCTCGCCGGCCTCATCCTTTCACCACCGTGTGCGCCAGCCCGGTGATGCTCTCGAGCGTCAGGCTTTTTCGGTCTAGATAGTCGGATATCCCCATCGAAACGGATGCGAACACGCCCATATCCTCATAAACCGCAGATCCGATCTCAACCGCGGCCGCCCCGGCCATCATAAACTCGATCGCATCCGCCCACGTAGAAACCCCGCCGGCTCCTATGACTGGGATGTCCAGGGAGCCATACAGATCATAAACGCATTTTATGGCCACCGGCTTGACTGCAGGGCCGGAAAGCCCTCCGGACAGGTTCCCCAAGATCGGCCGCCCCGAGTCGATGTCGATGATCATCGACTTCAGCGTGTTGATCGCGACGACTGCGTCGGCGCCACCATCCTGTGCCGCCAGGCCTATAGGTCGGATATCGGTAACATTCGGGGTGAGCTTGACCCAGACGGGCACATTTACCGCAGCCTTGACCGACTTCGTGATGGCCTTCACCAGCTCCGGATCGGTACCGCACTGCATACCGTAGCCTTTTGCATGGGGGCAGCTGACGTTGATCTCGTACGCGTCAGCGCCCGGCAGTCCCACAGCCACTTCCCCGAACTCCTCGGGTGTCGCCCCGAAAATGCTGGCGATGACCGGCACCTTCCCCTCTTTGGCGGTGGCCAGCTCCTGGCCAAAGTCACGATAGGAGGGATTAGGCAACCCCATAGCGTTGATAAATCCGCACTCCAGCTTCACCATCGTCGGGTTATGGTGTCCCATCGCGGGCTGAGCACCGATCGACTTGGTCACGACCGCTCCTGCGCCCATCGAAGCAACCCGTTTTAGGGATGCACCGGTGGTCCCCAACACCCCGGCAGCGAGGATAGTGGGATTCTTGAGTTTCAGGCCGCCAGCTTCGCACATGATCTTCATACTATCGTAACAACTGTCGGGGGCAAAATATAGATTTTTGCTTCCTACCATCGTTGCACTATATATCTTAGCTTTTGGACATGCCTCAATTCTGCTGTAAAAATTCCGTTGGCCTCTCCAATGCTCTTGGATTGACCTACAATTTTACAGCAAAAATTGAGGCACGCCCTAGTTTCTCATATCAGGTGAGACGGCAAGATCGCTGCGATGTGCCAGAACATAGATTTCGCGGATTGCCAGATCCACAGAGATACTAATAGGGAAAGGCTTCCAACCCCTTTTAGTAGTATCTGTGTGGATCTGGCAATCCGCGAAATCTATGTTCTGGCGCATCGCAGCGATCGTCTGCTGAGAGGCATGAGGGGGATCTGAGCAATCTATGTCTGCCGTCGGTAAGCGACCTGTTGGATCACCTGGAATCCGGGTTCTTTCATGATCGGATCTAGAGCGTCCAGAATGTTCCTTCTGCAGAGCCCGTCGCGGCGTGCTTCATCAATGGTGGTCGTTTGGATAAGCGATGATAAGGCTCGCGTTTTCTTGAAATATAGTTCGTAGACCAGCGAGTCCATCAGCTTTTGATCGAGATACCTCCTGAACGTACCGGTGGCGTCGATGATCATGCCCGCGACAAGGGCGATAGCATCCTGCTCCTGCCTTACGGCCCTTGGCATGGGCAGCGCTTCTATGCTGTAGTTCCGGATATTGTTCTGGGAGCAGAAGATCTCGAAATACCAGTTCAGTACGGCCGAGTTGAGCAGCCCGAGAAGATACTGGGGCTGGATCTCCGGGTTGGTGACGATGATCTGCTTGATCGAATTGCCGCAGATGTATCCGGGGGGAAGCATCGCAAACTTCAGCCGTCGGGGGCACGACTTATTCAGTGTATTACGGCCGATTATCCTGGGCATTTCTATGATTTTCGCTGCTGAAGGCCGTTTTCTGATCAGTCCGGCTTTATTCACCCACCTTGGACGTGCGCCATCTGGGGATAGGTCGACGTGATATTCTCTCAGGTGGATTCCCTTCACGAAAATATCATCGGCAGGATCGTCGGATATAAATTCCCGGTCGATCGTCTCATCCAAGTTGCCCACGCTGATATTTCCAACCGGGAGGTGTTGGCTATCGCCCCAGAACCGGGGCAGGTTAATCAGGTCATTTAACAGTTCCCACTCGATATCAGGACTGGACAGCAACGGTACCTCCATCCTCGCTCGAGTGATGGCGTTCAGCTTCTCCAGATTAATGGTTATCGTATTCCCGTCCAGATTTTTCAGGCTGACTCCGGTACGGAGGCGGACCCGGTTTCCTGCCCCGACGCTGCGGCAGAATATGATAGCCGCCGCTTGGCTGATGCCATCGAAAACGTGCTCTGCTTCAGGGATCTCCACGATCTCTTCGACCTTACAGGTCGTGAAGATATGCTGCCTCAGCCTGGTTGAAGTGGCCTCATTAAGGAAAGGTGAAGGGATGATGATGCCCAGGCTGCCGCTGCTTTTTAGCAGCGCGAGGTTACGCTCGATGAACAGCTTATAGAGGTTAAGGTTGCCGTCCTGTAGTCTGTACAATCCGCTGCTCCAGACGGAAGACGCGAAAGCATTCCTGAGTTCCCGTCTGTCCGGCTCTCCCCTGAACATGCTTTTCACTCGCATATATGGGGGGTTGCCGACGATGATATCGTATCTGTTTTCCTTCAGCGCTTCCCCGTCAGAAAACAGGGCGTTGCCGTGCACCAAGTTCGTCCTGATTTTACCGGTGTCCGGGCCGTCGATCGCTACAGCGGGGAGGACGGCCAGCAGCAGCCTCGCGCGAGCCACATCCAGCGCATTTTTATCGATATCAATACCATATATGTTGTCACTCAGGGCATCTTCTATCATCCGGCGACTGATAATAGTGCTTCCATTGAAGAGCGCTTTCAGTTCCAGCAGATGCTTCAGCGCCCACTGGAGAAAGACCCCTGTGCCGCAGGAGCTATCCAGAAGCCGTACAGAGTCCAGTAACTCAGAGGCGTAACCCCGCTCTGTAGACGAACCCTGGCAGGCCAGGTCATCGATCGTCATATATGGGGTATTCCCCGCATTTTCGGCGATATGCCCCAGCAGCCAGTTATCGATCGCCCTGCAGGAGATAAACCTGGCAACTGTGTCTGGCGTATATACCACGCCAGTGTCCCGGGATAAACGGCCGGCGAAACGGCTTCCTGAAATGTCGATAAGCCTGCTGATCACCAAGGTCGGATCATCGATAGCGTCAGCCAGGTCCACAATGTCCCTCAGCTTGCCATCAGGGACGGGACTATGGCTACCTTCTTCGGAAAACCCGGCCCCAATTAACATTGCCTGGATAAGTGTGCGTTCTGCGCAAGCTTTTGCCATGCCCCGGTCACCCGAAAACGATTCGGCCGCCAGAGAATCGACCAGCATGAGATACCGGTCAGTCACATCAAAAAAATGATTTTCCCGGGTCATTGGACGATCGATCGGATATATGGCTGCAAATAGCTAAACCTTTGCTGTCTATACGCATATCCATCCGCCCGCTCATCTGCTCTGCAGAGATAAATGCTCGGACCCCGGCCGCTTTCTTTGCCGCTGGCGATCCGTTCGTCCAAGCCCTTTGTGTCGGTAGATTTAATGGGGATAGATAGCGATACAATTATGCTTGATAGCGGCAATTGTTTATATTCATTCCAGGCTTTTCGGAGGACTATGCTGAGAATCAGGACCCCATCCCGCATCCATATGACGCTCATAGACATGAACGGAGCTCTGGGCCGAGTCGATGGGGGGATCGGTATTACGCTTGAAGATCCCTGTATCGAGCTGAAAGCAAAGCTGGCGGATACTATCCGGGTTAGGGGCGACCCGGAGTTGAATGAGCGTATGCGAAAGGCATGCGAAACCGTGCTACCTGGTCATGGCATTGACATCAGTATCAAGAAATCCTACTGGAACCATATCGGCCTCGGATCAGGCACCCAGTCGGCACTGGCCGCGGGCATCGCGATGTCCACCTTATATAACCTGAAGCTGACTCCTAGGGAAGTCGCAGCTAAGATCGGTCGAGGCGGCACGTCAGGCATTGGCATCGGCTCGTTTGAGCACGGGGGATTCATCCTCGACGGCGGGCACCGTATGGACGTCAAAAAGGCGTTCCTGCCCAGCTCGTTTGCGAAAGGGGTGCCTCCCGCCCCACTGATTATGCAGCATAATTTCCCTGAAGACTGGGATATCGTGCTCGCCATACCGCCTACTAAAGGGGCCTATGATCTCTACGAAAGGGATATATTCGCCAATCTCTGTCCCATCCCGCTGCACGAAGTAGAGCAGCTCAGCCATATCATCCTTATGCAAATGCTCCCTGCGCTGGTCGAGAAGGACATGGACACCTTCGGCAGGGCGGTGAACAGCATCCAGGAAATCGGGTTTAAGAAACGGGAGATCGACCTGCAGCCCGGCTCGGCTGAATTGCTGGAAGGGCTGAGATCGTCCGGGGCCGCGGGCGCAGGGATGAGTTCATTCGGCCCTACCATGTACGCGATCACGGACAAGCCGGCGAAGGTCGAGGCAGCGGCGAAGAAACTGGTGAAGAATTGTGCCATCATCAGAACTCATGCCAGGAATTCCGGCGCAGAGATCTTTGAGGAGTGAGCGTGAAAGCGTGGTTTGGCGAGCAGGAGGTCGGTGAAGACGGCAGATGGAAACTGGCAGGAACTATGCCCCGACAGCTCGCTGACTTTAACCTAAATTCCGGTAGCGCCGGGCTCGATAAAGATGCGAATCTCGAGCAGATCGCCATAGACGTCGGACTATGCAGTTCTCATGACTATATGAGATTGATGCATAATACGGCTATTTTGCTTGCCAAGAACCGGATTAGGATGATGCTTTCGAGCAAGGACGCCGACATCGTACAGTCGATCAAGGCGCTTGACACGATGAACGACACGTTCAATGAAATCTCAGGGAGACTGACCGAATGGTACGGCATCCACCACCCACAGCACAGGTATAAGCCGCAGGAGATTATTTCCGCCATATTGGACCGGCCACGGCCCTCCGCTACAGACGATACATTGACGGGAGCGCCTCTCGGCATCGATGACCTGGCTGCTTTACAGGGCTACGCACTGGTCGCCCGACAGTTACTGGAGGGGAGGAAAAGCCTCGAAAACTACATAACTATCAGCATGGAGGAAGCAGCCCCCAACGTCTCGGACGTCCTCGGCCCGATGCTGGGCGCCAGGCTCATCGCCCGAGCCGGAGGGCTGGATCGGCTCTCCAGGATGACGTCCGGCTCAATACAGGTGATGGGCGCGGGCGAGGCGCTCTATAAGCACCTTCGGGAGGGCACCCCTTCGCCCAAGCACGGTTTCATATACCGACACCCGCTGATCGTCGGGGCGCCAAAGCATCTGCGAGGTAA
>DATHCY010000227.1:0-20876 GCA_035319305.1 Methanocella sp. | reverse complement strand
GAGCGATTTCCAGTTCCACCATCGGCCCAGCTCCTTCCTCAGCATGTTCGTGAACCCGGCGGTCCAACCGTAGTTGGTTGATGATGTTAGTGGGGTGTTTTCAGACATTGGTTTCACCGTCCACGAAACTCATGAACACGTCTTCCAGTTCTACCCTGCTCCGTCCGAACTCGCTAATTTCCACGCCTTCGGCCATGATCGTCTTAAGCAGGCCGTCTTCAGCTTTCGCCTCGTCCGTGACACTCACCACCAAGACAACGTGGCCATTTTGCCGTTCGCTGCCCACCGAAGACACGTAGGGCAGTTGTGCCACCCTCTGACGAACGCTAGATGGGTCGCCTTTGACCACAACTCGGTAAGACACTTTCCCCCTGCCGGCCAGCAATTGTGCGATGGGCGCTTGGGCGACCAACTCCCCCTTATTCATAATGGCCACAGTATCACTCACCCTCTGAACATCCTCCAGGATATGAGTCGAATAGAAAATCGTGGTTTCACCCCGAATCCTATTCATCAACTCAAGAACATCACGCCTCCCCATCGGATCAAGCGACGCCGCAGGCTCATCCAAAATCAACAACTCCGGACGATTAATATACGCCTGAGCAATACCCAACCGCTGACGCTCACCACCAGAAAACCCCCTAATAGGCCGGTCCGCCTTATCATCAATACCCACCAACTTCAACGTATCCCCAATACGCACCTCAACCCCCTCAGAAGAACCAGTATAAAAAAACCTCGCCGCAAACCGCAACGTCTCCCGAGCCGTCATATACTCATAATACCTAGGATCCTGCGCCAAATACCCAATCTTATGCCTGACCCGAACAGCATTACTAGCCGCGTCCATACCAAAAGCATTACAACTCCCACTCGACGGGCTAATAAGACCCAAAAGCAACTTAATCGTCGTCGTCTTACCAGCACCATTAGGACCCAAGAACCCAAAAACCGAATTACGAGGCACCTTTAGATCCAATCCCCTGAGGACCGGCCTACCATTGTACTGTTTCGTCAACTTGCTAGTGCTAATCACCAGATCGTTTGTGCTCTGATTCATTTGTGTCACCTTTATCGATGGCTGCTTTTTGTCGCAGTGCAGCCAGCTGCTACACCGTGGTTTTTCTGTGTACCCGTTTAGCATATTATAACTATGTACATCCTTACCATTGGTATATACAATAAGGTTGAAGCTATATATAAGTATTTGCTTATTCTCTAATAATCGGTGCGTTGTCGGATCATCCAGTGGATAATGGACTGAACACCAGATAATATTGCTCTGATATGAAATTGTACGAGTGCTCCAGCCTGTACCCAGCCCGGGCCATGTCCTGCTGCACCTTCTCCGCCGATACCGTGTGGTCGAAAAGCGAGCGGAAGCTGATGCCGCCAGATTTTTCGCTATAATCGATGATAACGGCCCTTCCTTTCGGCCGAAGACGCTTCTTCATCTCGGCAAAATACCCTGCGGGGTCAGGGAGGTGGTGGTACACGTTCCGGACGAATACCAGGTCAAGGCTCTCCTCAGGGATTGCTGAAGGGAAGCCGTCGGTCAGCACAGTCTCGAGGCGGGACAGGCCCTTTTCAGCCCCCTGCCTCCTGACGTAATCCAGCAGCCCCTGGTTGGTGTCGACCGCGTATACCCTACCGCTTTTGCCCACGATCTGCGCGAAGCGGAACGAGTAATAGCCGCCGCCTGAGCCGATGTCGGCTACCGTTTGTCCTGGAGACAGGCTCAAGCTCCTGACGACGTCGTCAGGCTTGAACTGCGCTCCCGAAGCTCTCCTGTTGAACATTTTTGCTCTAATATCTGTCATGCAATAATCTCCTCTCTGTGTTTCATGTGCTATTCGATCCCTTTTCAAAAGCTGTTCTTCTGCAGCCTATTACACTTTTGTGATGCGGCACAGCGCGGATTTCATGGGCGCCGACCCTGTAATCGGATCCAGGAACTTGGTGTCAGTTAGGGAATTGGCATTGGCATCATCGAACCCGTGGTACAGCTGGGCCACCTGCGGCAGGATCTTATCTGTGACACTGGCGATGCAGGTGATGCTGGAACGGGGAGTTTCGATCCTGACTTCATCCCCGTTTCCGATACCGCAGCCCTTCGCCGTGTCCGGGTGTATCTCAACCACGTTGCGCGGCATCAGCCGCTGGAGAGACAGGACGTTTCTCATCTGCGAGTGGACATAACAGCCGACCTTCGCGCCGGTCGTAAGAACGATCGGATAAGTCCCGGCCATTCCAGGATCGCCCAGCGGACTTTCGAAAGGCTCGCGGTAAACCGGAAGCGCATCGTATCCCATCTCATGCAGCCGCTTTGAGTAAAGCTCAACCTTTTTGGATGGGGTCATGAAGCCCATTTTTTTGTATTTATAGTACATCCTGGGATACTTCTTGAACATCGTACGGTTCAGCATGCCGATCAACAGCCTGCCCGGAGCGCCTTTGTTTCCGAATTTCTGATACAGGAACGACGGCCCGGGGATCCTGATCCCTTCCGGATGCGCCTGCAGGTCCGCCACTGTGATTCCGGTCGGCTTTAGTTCATAATCGATGGCCTCGTGGATGTCCCTCCAGGGAAACTCTCTCCCATATCCCATCTTTCGGGCCAGATCGGCTACGATCTGCCATTCGGTCCGAGATTCGTTCAGCGGGGGCACGACTGCGGGCCGCAACTTAACCAGCCCGGGTATGGTTGGCTTGAGGTACGCCCCAACTTCATATGTAGCGATATAGGTTTCCTCAAGGAACGTACAGGCCGGGAGAACTATATCCGCAAGCTGAGCTGTCTGGGACATGAAAATGTCAGCGACCACGAGAAAGTCCAGCCCCTCTAGCGCAGCCTTTATCCTCCCCGTATCAGGGGAGACCCGCATGGGATTGGAAGCGATGACCAGCATCGCTTTGACAGGGTACGGGGTTTCCTCCAGGATTGCTTTGACTACAGAAGGTTCGTGGGCCAGTTTAGTAAACTCGAACCGGGTGAGAAGAAAATCCCTTCCAAGACGCTTCTGATCCATCTCCGGCGGAAGCCTCTCGTGAAGCTCGATGGGATTTTTCGCCATCCTGAACGGAGGGAGCATTATATTACCTCCCCGGGCGTCCAGGTTGTCCGTGATCGCCATCATCGCCGCGATCGCCCGGATCGATTGAGAGGCGTTCGTATGCTGATCCAGAGCGTTCCCGAGGAAGATGCATGCGTGTTCGGTTCCGGCGTACAGGCGAGCGGCCTTTTTGATCTCCTCTCTTGGAACCCAGGTGATCCTCTCGACGGTTTCCAATGGATAACCGTCCAGCAGCGCTTTGAGCTCCTCAAACCCGACCGTCCATTTCGACACGAATTTGACATCGTAGAGCATCTCCTCAACGATAACCCTTAACATGCCCAGCGCAAGCGCCCCATCCGTTCCCGGCCGCGGCTTGAGGTGAATGTCCGCTTTCCCTGCGAAATAGGTCGTACGCGGGTCGATAACGAGAAGCTTCGCCCCCCGTTTTACCGCGTCCTGGATCTTGATCTGCCGGGTCAGAGAGGAATCCGTCGGGTTTATCCCCCAGAGGACGATACAGTTCGAATTTTCCACATCGGGCGCTGGTATCGACCCCAGGGTCATAAACATGTTCAACACCCGTGGACCGTAACAATTATAGAACGGAGTGGCCAGGTTGGGCGTACCGAACAGGTTGGCCAGCCTGTGGAAATACGACCGGACATCTCCGACGGTGTTGTCGTGTCCGGAGCCTTTCATGAAGCACACTGACTCAGGACCGTAGTTCGTTTTCACCGTCTTCAGCCGGTCAGATATAATGCTCAGGGCATCGTCCCAGGAGATCCGCTCCCACTTACCCTCGCCCCGTGCGCCCACCCGCCTCAACGGATACTTCAGGCGATCGGGCGAGTAGAGGATCTCTATGGCTGCCCGACCTTTGACACATAGCGCTCCCTTATTTTCAGGGTGGCCCCTATCTCCCTGGACCTTGACGACCTTCCCGTCTTTAACAACCACTTCTAAACCGCAGCCGCTGAGCCCGCATAGGGTGCAGACCGTTTTTACGGTTTTTGTTGACATAGCAAACCTCCATTATCGATTGTATCCAAATAGGCCGCCGGATGTTTCGATCTGGTATCGGTCCTTACGTACACGCTTCAGACCAGGGCCGTACCTGTTCCAGCCCTTCTATGGGAAATCCCACAGCCCATACAATAAGAGTATTAGCATGTTCTAATACTTATAGTAAACCCACTATCTGATAACGAACATAGAGCAATAGAAAACCCAGCCGCCTCAGCGCTGATATGAATCGAATCCCCCTGGCTAGTCAGGTATTTAAGCTGAAACCACTTAGTACCCATTAGATTACAACGACGCGTTAAAACATCACTTCTCAAGGACTGAAAGTGATGGCAGTCGTACAACAAAAAGGCAAGGAACCAGCCTTAGCCTAAAGGAGAATTACGCCTCTACCACCAAAAAAATTGGTGGCAAGCCTTTTCTACAGTTAGAAGGAGGAATCCGTAGCTTGACCAGTTTGTATGCGGCGGAAGGCCTTATATTCGGCACCATAATGATCTTCCTCGGACTATCAATCATACCCATCAGCATGAAGCTAGCAAGAAGCCAGGCAAAGGCATACACATACAACCGTAAACCCGCACAGATCTACGGACACACCAACAACAGCGATGACAGGAAACGAAACCGACCTAGAAAACCAACCGCGACAGCCGCCGTAATAATATCTTTACTATACATCACGGCAGGCCTAACCTCGATCATGATAGGGCCAGCAAACCATATAGGCAGACTGGTCATATCCCTGGTTTTTGGGGCGATCATAATGATGACGCTGCTGTTTCTCATAATAATGATGAGCCACTTTATTCGGTGAAACAAGCCATTACAGAAAAAGACAAAACCGGAAACAATCAATAGTAACTGACTCACCCAAATTTTCTGCAAAATTCCAATTGACCAAAGAACATTGAAGGAACAATTGGAATTTTGCAGAAAATTGAGACACACCCATAGTAAAAAAGATATATGTTTTATATGTTATTTTATTAGGGTGGCTAGAGATGCGTTCATCTATCATTATTAAAGCTTCTCCAAATGATATTTGGGGTATTTTAACAAACCATAATACTTGGGAAGATTGGTCCGGCAGCAAATTAAATGGCGTTACCCCAGGGTGGATAGACGGTGCGAGGATGGAATGGGAACTTGGCGTTCCGTCCCGCATAAGTGGAATAATACCTTCTGAATTTATTGAGATAACCTCAAACTCGGGGATGAAAACAAAGATAATTCTTTCAGGTAAAAAACGTGGCACAACCGAAGTAATATGGGACGAAGATTTTAGCTCATCATACATCTCAATATCCGATCCAAACAAAAAAACAGCCCAGATACACAAGACACTAGCCGACTTAAAATATTACGTCGAGAAAACGAGTCGAATTCCACGAACAAACACTAAGATAGCAACCAAACAAAACAATAAAGTTAACGTGAAACCCCCCAAAATGACCAAACCACAGACAGCGCCAATAAACAAAGAAGCACAGCCTAATCAATTAAATCCAGCAAACACACAGCCATTAAAGCAAACTAAAACAACTAGTGATACAGAGGCAAAATATGCCGCAGAAGGTAAAGGTAAAACTAAAAATACCTTGCTATCAGCAATCTTATCATTTATTATTCCAGGTTCAGGCCAAATATATAATGGGCAAATAATCAAAGGTGTTATAATCTTTCTGACATTTCTCCTCACTTTTATAACCTGTATCTGTCCAATAATTGTTTGGCTCTACGGCATATATGACGCATTCAGTACATCTGTCAAGATAAATAAGGGAGAAATGTAAAAGACTGGCTCTCAAATAGATGAACTACCCCACCCTTTAGAGCGGGACTTCCTGCTTCACGACCGACAGTTTGCAATCAACAGCGATGCCGAATGTATCGACTATCCGCTCGACAGGCAAACCGGCACGTCCCACGCCATTCTAACCAGAGACTCGTACCAACATTCCGAATATTCAATGCCGCGTTGAAATCCCTATCCAGCTGAACAACAATACGGACAAATAGGTATTCACCCTCCAAATCCCTCCTGACTACGTTTCAGCAGATAGAGCATTTCCGGGCGGTATTCTTAGGATCCACTTTGATTAAGTATCTACCAGCACTTTCAGCCTTATAAGCCAGCTTATCAAAAAAAGAAAGAGGTTTTTAAAGCTCTATTCAACAGAACCCATCGCCGCCCAAGAACGACCCGAGCCCGAATGGAATACCGCCACATGCCCCGCCGCCGGTACTAACGAACGGGCAGTTGAATGCATCGGTCTCCTCCGTGTGATAGAAGTTCGTGCTTTCAGCGAACGTTCCCTTGCTAGAGGTCTGCGTGATCGTCGGGAACGCGGAGAACCCGCACGGCCCTGATCCAAAGTTAACGGTCGCCGCCTCATTGTCGAACTGGTTCAGTATATCGCGGTTGAAGGCCGTAGTTTCCGCGTTGTGGAAAACGCTCGGGAAACCAAAGCCTACAGGCGAGAGTTGTGCGCTCGCGATGGTCATCGCCGGCCAGATAGCAGCGGCGATTACGATCAGCGCGGCCGCTATCAGTAATCCGTTTTTGCAGATAGTTTTCACCATCCATCCAATCCCCCTTTAGCTGTCAGATATTGTGGGGGAGAACTAAAAGGTAGTTGAATGTAAGAGCGGATTTTAAAAGGGTTCGATTGGATTTGTGACAGGTACGGTGGATCGATCTAATCTGGGATTGCTGAGCTTTAAACATGAAATGGGCGACAAGAAGCTTAATGTATTAACAGGAGAATTGTCTGGGTGCATGCAAATAACGCTCACTAACAAACAACTCATTAACGCTAGGCCATTTATGAAATGGGCAGGCGGAAAGACACAATTGTTAGAAGAGCTTAGTAAGAGGCTACCTGCTGAGATACTTGAATCCGGAATAATCGATAGATACGTCGAACCTTTTGTAGGTGGCGGCGCTATGTTTTTTTATCTGAAAAACAAATTTGAGGTGAAAGAAGCGTTTTTATTGGATATAAATCCAGAACTGGTGGTCGGGTATAAAACAATACAAAAAACTCCTAACAAGTTGGTTTCTCGTTTAAAAGAATTAGAAAAAGAATACCTATCAAAGAACGATAGATCTCGACAAGATCTCTATTATTCTATTCGTGACTTATATAACTCACAGATGTCAACTTTCAATTATCAAAAAATAGGCCCAAAATGGGTGGAAAGGACCGCCTATACGATATTTTTAAATAAAACATGCTTTAATGGACTATTTAGGCAAAACAGCAAAGGGTTGTTTAATGTACCATTCGGACGCTATAAAAACCCGACAATATGTAATGAGGATAATTTGATCCAATCGAGCCTTGCATTAAAAAATACGAAAGTCGAAGTTGGTGATTTCTCGAAAACATCCAGACTGGCTAAAAATGGTACGCTAGTTTATCTTGATCCACCATATAGACCTTTAAATACCACCTCCAGTTTTACCAGTTATGCTAAGGATGGCTTTTCTGATAAGGATCAGTGCCGTCTTGCTGATTATTATCAAAAGATGAGCGATAAGGGTGCATACCTTATGTTAAGTAACTCAGATCCTAAAAATTCAAATCCCAACGATGACTTTTTTGATAAACTCTATCAAAATTACTATATTCATAGGGTATTAGCAAGTAGAATGATAAATTGCGATGCTAAGAAGCGAGGAGCAATATATGAGCTAATCGTTACCAATTACAAAACTATGGTTGATTGTAACGGACTCAATGAGCTTAAACCCGAAAAGTAAGTATTATTATAGTTGAATCAAACAACTTGATTAATATACCATAGTGGTCTTAGATCATTTATGTATTTGTTGAACAATTTTTTATTTTCCTTGTTCGTATATTGTGCTTTCGGAGGTTGTCCTTTAGCTACACTAAAGCACATATTGTCGATTTCTTTTGGGCTATCGATAAATTCACGAACCCAGCCTTGATAAAAAAGAGTTTTTGGATCAAAATTACTTTTACCAGAATAGTTAAAATCTTGCTCAATCAAAAACAATTGTGATAAATTAGCGGTAATTTTTATAGAATTAAGACAGTGCGGAAATAATATGTCATTCAAATTTTTTACTTCTATAGTTGGATCTTTACCATAATATATATTATCAAAAGCTACAAGAAGATCTTTTTTTGTATCTGGTTTTGACCTTGCACGTAAATTTAAATCGATAAGGACTCTTAAGTGATTTGGTCGAAACTCTCTATAGTTATAGTTTAGCCAAATCTGAAAATTTTTTTCTAATTCATAATTATTTTTTAATTTTGATTTTATCTTACTTGGTCTTACGACGTAAATTTCTGCCCCAGTATCCTCTTTAAATAATGTTTTTTTCTCGTCAAATTCTAATTTTTCGATTAAACTCAACATTTCATTATAATCAATATCATTAGCTTGTTTCGTTTTTCGTATATAAATTATCACCATCTTGATTAACACATACAGTACATGCAACTTCCAGCCAATCACAGCCAGTATATATCCCCAATAGCCTCAATCACACGTATATTTAGCGTACGGGCGATTCTATGTTGTTTAAGCAAATCATTCTTACATATTCGATTTTATATATGATGATTACACCTGTCCTAAAACCGAATCCTATTTTTCCGAATTCCTATCTATATTACCAAGCTGTTACTAGCTCATTCATCATCGTTTAAAAATCCAACCCTAAGTCAAAACCTGCGAGATCATTCAAGAATTCTTTTACCAAAGCCCGCCCGTCTATAATGATCGGTGATTAGAGGATGGATGGATCCAAAAAACTCGTCGCCGTAATGGCGCTGGCAGTGATAGTAACAGCCTTCGCAGCCGCCCCTGCGGTAGCACAGAAGACAGGCATGCCTATGGGGCCTCTGTCGACCGCAAAGACGACCGTGAAGCCGACTATGAAGCCGGCCACGCCTACGGGCACGAAGAGCGCCGACATGATGACAAGTAACACAATGCCGGTCGACCAGTCCAATAAGGACATGATGGCCACGATGACGGACATGAAAGGCGCCAGCATGGCTATGGCGATGATGAAGGCAACGGGCATGAACAGTATGATGTCTAGTGGAACCCACACGATCTTTGTCCCGGACGACTCTGCGCTGAATGGTGCGGGCATGGACATGGCGAAACTGAATAAGATGATGAGCAACAAGCCGATGGTCATGAAGATAATGCAGGGCTTTATAATGAACAGCAATATGATGCCATCCGATATGACCGATGGCAAAAAGCTCACCATGATGAATGGGCAGACTATGACCATTAAGATGATGAACGGCCAGCCCACGCTGGACGGGGCCAAGATCACGAAGGCCATTAAGACAAGCAATGGCATGATATACATGATCGATTCCATGCCATCGTCGATGATGAGCATGGCTTCGTCGGTTATGGGCATGTAAGTAAGTGTGCATAGAACCGGGAACTATTCCGTTCATTCCCGGTTTTTCTTTTTCTCCTGTGGGGCAGCACGAAAACACAAAACCATTTTTGAGGGGTACGAACGGTTCGGATGGCTCCAAGGGTCCGCGGCCAAACCACAAGCTTGAATTCACGCTAAAATCTTCGCCTACATTCTCCCATTAATATTCCTCATAGTGTTCGTGCATTAACTACCTGTCTACTACAAGGGGTTCAGTCCAAACATCAAGCCCCAACAAGCCACCTCATAACACGCGGAAACACTGACAATCTGCGTTAAGGCACAGTACATCGATCGTTTTTCCTGCAACAGGCTTGGACGCAACTGCTTCTTCGTAGCAATACAGCGTCCCGGAATACTATGGTAGGGTATATTCCCCCTAGTCCTAATCTTTATATAGTAAGTGTGACTACTACAATCGCTCAGTAAGCGTACTTACCAGGTCAAAGGGCGCTTTTTTCCGGGAGGCATATTGCATACAGATCAGTCGCCTGTAGATGGGGTCCTTATTAGACCAGCAAACTCATCCAGTCTCGGAACCGGTGCAGGAACTACGGGCGGGCGGAGAGTACCTCCAGGCAGAACGAAATCGAGGGATAAAGATGTTTAGAGAGTTAGGCCAGTTCATCACGCGAAGACCCCTGATAATCATTGCTATCTGGGTTATTCTCCTCATTATAATGGCGCCGATGGCAGCGAACCTGTCCGACCGCCTGAAATATGATTCCACCAGCTTTATGCCGAAGGACACGGACTCATCCTGGGCCCAGAACGTCCACGATGCGCAGTTTCCGAGCAGCAACGACACAGATCTGATTGTCGTGGTAGAGTCGGACAATGGCTCTGCATCAGCGGCGTTTATAAACGGGCTCAATAGAACCGTGATCAACGATACTTCAATCAAAAATTTCTCGGGGAGCACCTCGATCTACGGGATGCAGCGGGCTATGCTGGTCAATATGTCGCCGAAGCTGTACAAGGGCCTGTACGAAGGCTATGATAACATTTCTGATGCTAACTTTGAAATGTACAACGGGACGTTCACGCTATGGAACGCTAGCAAGAATATGTACGACCTTCGGGACGCGATTCTGGGCATTAATAACGGGTTCCATGATGGCCAGCGGAAGATGCAGGACGTCAGCGCCAAGATGTATTCTGCCAGGGATCAGATGGTACAGGGACATGACGGGCTATACCAGATCAAGGCAGCCCCAGAGATGATCTACGGACTGCCCCACGGCTATGTGCTTGCCTGGCGATCGGCCAATGGTTCTGGGATGGATGACGCCAGCAGCAGCAAGGCAGCCTATAATAGTGTAAAGGCTCACGCTACAGGCCCCGCATCGGCCTATCTGGACGCTTTTAACGCTGCGTGGACCGCCGCCGGCTACAGCCAGGATCCTGATAAAAGGGCAAAGGCGGCTATATCGACGGCGTTTGGGCAGTTCAGCGCGGGAATCACCGACCCTGCACAGCGGGGGGTGTTCCAGGCCGCCTATGGATCATTGACCTATGATAACTACCAGGCCGGCGAAAAAAGCTTCTGCGTTAACACGGCGATGGCAGCGCAGAACCTGTCGGCCAGCTATAAGCCCCAGCTGGAAGCGGTGTACGACATGGGGCCCACCCCCTCGGCTGGCGATTACGATAATATGGTGATCAACGCAACCCTGGCGACCCCTGGTGTGCCCCCGGACCAGGCCGGAGCGATCCGGGATGTGTACGCGATGGGCAGGAATCCTGATCCAAGCAGGATTGGCGAGTATCTGGCCAATAAGGCCATCAGCGACACCAATGATCCGGATAAAAAGCAGCTAATTCGGGAAGCCTATGACTTAGGCAACCCGACCAGCGAAGACATCGACAGGTACATGCTGAAAAAGCTAACGAAAGACATGAATGAGTCGGAAGCTGCCAGCGTGAAGGAGATCTATTCTTGGGGCCGGAACCCTAATAACACCACGATCGCGACCTACGCGCTGAATAAGGCCATGGATGGCAAGAATTCCTCCGAGAACCGGACCATCCTCGATATCTATAATCTTGGCGGAAACCCGTCCAACGGGACGGTCAAAGCCTATGTCGCGGATATGGTCGGGAAGAATATGAATCTGACGGGCGGGAACAACTCTTATTTCCTCACGCTCCTGAACTTGGATCGAAACTTGACCGATGCGCAGGTAGAAGCGTTCGCTGATGGCTGGGCGGACGCACATGGCTATGATGATCCGAAGATTTTCCCGGATCAGCTGGCGAAAAGCATGGTTACGGGTAATGTGTCCCTGTATATGGTGGCGATCGACGCCGACTCGTTAAAGGACACCACTCTCGTGACTGGTGATATCGTCGAGCTGCGACACCAGATCTCGGCTCTGCAGGCTCAGGGGGAGTTTTCCGAAGTCCACGCATACGTGACCGGAGGCGCTGCTATGAGCGCAGATACCAAGGTGGCCTCCGCCGACGACATGGGGAATATCGACAAGTTCACCATCCTAGTCGTCCTGATCCTGTTGCTAATTTACTTTAGATCGATTCTGACTCCATTCGTCCCGCTGGCCTCTATCGGCATCGCCATCATCGGCAGCATGGGCGCGGTGGCGATCGTGAGCTATTTCATGGACCTATACTACATGGTGGAAACCATGATGGTGGTGGTCATGATGGGCGCGGGCATCGACTACTGCGTGTTCATGCTCTCTAGGTATGTGGAAGAGCGCCGGGAAGGCAGCGACGTCAAAACCGCCGTGGCCACAACAGTCCAGCACGCGGGGAAGAGTATCGCCTCCAGTGGCATGACAGCAGCCCTGGGATTCGGGGCGCTCGCCCTCAGCGGCCAGGGCATGTTCGTATCTATTGGTGTGGGCATATCGATCGGGCTTATAATATCGATGATCACGGCCCTGACGCTAATGCCGGCGGTCCTGACGCTAGTTGGAGATCGGATGTTCTGGCCGAATAAGATATACAACGTGAAGCCCAGCGCTACGATGACAGGGCTGTGGGAGGGGCTGTCAAGCCGGGTTCTCAAACATTCCAAAGTCATTGTTCTGCTGGCCGTGCTGATTGCGGTTCCGACAATATACCTTGCGTCGCAGCTGACCACCGGCATGGATATGGTCTCGATGCTGCCGTCAAACATCGAAAGTAAGACCGGCTTCAACGTGCTCGAAGGCTCGATGGGGAGTGGCACGATGTCCAAGGCCATGATCACGGTCACCCTGCCGATGAACATCACCGACTCGTCGGGCAACCGAACCCCGGAAGCCATGAGCCGGATCGAGAATATCTCTGCTATGATCTCCGGCATCAAAGATGTAGAGCAGGTCTACTCAATGACTCGTCCGGACGGTTCGCTAATAAGCTATGACAATCTGTCCGCCTACTCGCCCGTTGAGAAGGCCTACTATCAGAGCTACATGGATAACGCCACAGGCAAAGACGGCCGGACGACCCTGATCTACGCGTCCTTTAATGGATCACCGTATTCTAATGACGCGTTCACCGCCATCGATCAAATGCGGACTATGTTCAAGGATAATTCCACAGGTACCCTCCAGGGAGTCGAGTTTCATGTAGGCGGCTCTTCTGCCACCAACAGGGATGTGGAAGCGGCTAACATGAACGCGTTCGGGGTCGTGCTGCCGATCGTGATTGGGGGTATCCTGATCATCCTGTTCCTGCTGCTTCGATCGATCTTCCTCCCCCTACGCATCATCCTGACGCTGTCGATGAGCATCGGCATGGCCATCGCTGTCTTTATCCTGATATACCAGATCGGGCGCGGCGAGACGATGATCTTCCTGCTGCCCATTATGCTGCTCTGTGCCTTGATGGGTATGGGAGTGGACTACGACATCTTCCTGGTCTCCAGGATCCAGGAGGAAAGATTCAAGGGCAGAAGCGATCGGGAAGCTATTAAGAAGGCGATCTCGGCTACAGGTACCATCATTCTTATCTGCGCGTTTATCATGTCCGGCGCGTTCGGCACCATGATGCTCTCCAGCATGATGATGATGCAACAGATTGGCTTCGCCCTCTCCGCGGGCGTCATTATCGACGCGACCCTGATGCTTATGGTGCTGGTGCCAGCGATCATGGTTCTTATGGGCAGGTGGAACTGGTGGCCGCGTAAAGTGCTCGAAGAGCCGCCAAAGGCGATGGCGGCCATCGCGGAAAATCCGCACACATCCTCCTCGCCTGCGCCCGAGGAAAAGAGAAAGGAACCGTAAAGAAAAACATGGTGGCGAGCCGGGGAGTGGAGTACTCCCCGGCGCTCCAAGAAGGATTGTCGGCGAAAGGACGAAGGGTAGCCGACTGATATTTTTTTATAGCTGACTGCAATATCCTCTAGTGTCAAGAGGTGTTAGCGATGCGGATTAGTGATGCGAATAACTAACTATTGTCAGTATGTAGCGTTCCTTCGTGGCATAAATGTCGGCGGCAGAACGCTGGTAAAGATGGAATGCCTCAGAAAAGAGTTAGAAGCCCTAGGCTACCGGGGCGTGAAAACCGTGCTCGCGAGCGGCAACGTAGTCTTCGAGGCGCCTGGGGACAGCACTCCTTCGGCGCTTTCTCAGGAGATCTCCCGAAAGCTTAAGGGCGGCCTCGGTCGGGAAGTTCTCGTTATCGTACGCCCTGTAGAAGAGTTACGAGAACTGGCGGCAAAGGTTCCATTCGGAAGCGTCGAAGCCGCTGAAGGGACCCGGATGTTTGTCACGTTTCTGGCGGGTGCTGGTAGTAAAAGCCAGGCTGGAATTCCTGAAAGGGAACGGCGGGGCTTCAGAATTCTAAGCGTCTCTAACGGCATGATCTGCAGCGTCTTGGAAGAGCGGCAAGGCGTCGGCGGGGCGGAGCTGATGGGCGCTATCGAAAAATGGTATGGACGGGATGTGACGACCAGATCCTGGAGTACGATTGAGAAGATATTAAAGATAGTGTAAATAGGACTGCCCGGAAATCGTCGATCAAACAGCAAGCCAAGAGCTTCCAGCGGTCCTTGGGTCGTTAAAGTGACGGCTCCCAATATTTTAATCGTGGGCTTCTATGGGTCCACACCAACGCATTGCCACCCAATGCGACCATGTTGGTCTCCCCCGTCAATGTTCAGCGTTTTACGCTACAGATATTCCTGTAGCGACCCGCTCGTTGAGTTCAGTGACAAGTCCCACCGTCCACATAGCACTTTCAGCCTATGACAATGGTTGGACAACTAGCATATGCTGTACAAGGATATATAGATTATATGGCATCTATGGGTGGATTCATCCCACGACTAGAGTCGTGGGGTCTCTCCACCCACGGCCCAGTTATCTTAAGCAGCTATTTAAGCAGTATATCCTTCAGGCTGATTTCCGGGTGGTGGTACCTGGCGATGCCGGCGGACTTCTTGCCGATTTCCACCGCCTGTTTCGGACACCAGTGGAAGCAAGCTTGGCAATGGGCGCAGTTCGATCCCCAGGTGACCTTTTTGTTGTCGGTCTCCAGCGTCACATTATTGGTGGGGCAGATCTTCACGCAGGTACCGCAGTTATTACATCTGTCGGTGGAGTGATACTGTCGTGGCAGTCGGTAGAGTTTCGAGGCGAAAGTGCTCGAAAGGCTTCCTAGGATTCGGCCTGACAGAGCGCCGCCTTTTGAGGTGACGATCTCCTTCTTCTTCAGGGCCTCGATGAATTTTGCGAGCTTGGCATCCGTCGCTTTTAGCACCTGCTCCCGCTTCTCGACTGGAGTGATTAGGTTGACCCCTATGTAGGCGTTATCCGGCATGATTATGGTGAGTCCGGCCGATAGGCGGCCGCCTTTATCTTTAAGCAGCTTGTCCAGTTCGTGGAATGTGGCCCCGGATTCGCCGCCGCAGGTGGCAATGGAGAAGATATAAGCCTCCGGGTTGAGCTTCAACTTTTTCACATAGTCCCGGACGATAGTGGGCATATCCAGGTAATAGACTGGGAAAACGAAACCGATCGTATCGTACTTGCCTTCGACAGCCTGCTGGTCTATAGGTTTCGCCATGTTGGTAATCTTGCATTCTCTATCAAGTTGCTTCGCTACAACTCTCGCCGTGTGGAGCGAGTTTCCGGTTCCCGAGAAATAGTAGATCGATGTTGACATCCTTTATCATCTCTTTTCAAGCTGGTCGCATTTCTCCATCACTCGCTGGAATAGGAAATCGAAGTTCTCTTTGTGCCGGACCATAGCGTTCCGGTCGAACGTGTAGTAGATGTGGTTACCGTCCTTTTCCGACTTCACGATCCCCGCGTGCTTCAGAATGCTGAGATGCCGGGAGACCGCCGGCTGGGAGATCCCCAGTTCTGCAGCCAGGTCGTTGACGCAGGTCTTTTCGCTGCCGCCGGAGGCGAGCAGGTAGATAAGGTGCATCCGGTTGGCGTCTCCCAGGGCCTTGAAGATCCTGGCCATCCCCTTTGCTAGCTCGCACGCAGAATCATCGTCCATAATATAACAATATAGATATATGCATATATTGTTATATAACTTTCGATTCCTCTATTCCCTATCGGATAGTTCGAGGTTTTCAAAGTATTATATCGGCCACGATAAAAAAGGCGATTTCATCCTTTATTTTAACATCCAGACCTATGATATTACCATTATGTAATTCCCGTAGTTTAATTCTATTATTTCCACAAAATATTTTTAATCTATTCAGTTAAAGGGATGATAGGGTCAACCGGACGTAAATTAATCCCACGATAGGCTGGACTATAATCGCCTGCATCGTCATCCGGTCAAGTGGTCGTTCAAGGCCGCTGATCAGCTGGCATGTCCTGCAAGGCTCGCACGGACAGGTATCGTGGACCGGGTATGGGACGCTCATGGCAGATAACGAGACAGTGCTAGCAAAGACAAATGTGGACTTTATGTTCCCTCCCAAACCGGAGGGTCCGTTCGAGGAGCGGATGTGGGTGAGAAACGTCCTGCTAACCATCACTAGCACCAACTTCAACCTGAGTACTTCCACTTCGACCCAGTCCATACCCCTCAAAGGCCTCGAAGACGTAGATATGAGACAGTCGGGAGAACGGTCCGTCCTGGTGCTGACCCGCTATGAGGACGGCAAGCTCAAGCCCTACGCGGTCTCGGCCACGGCGAAGACGCTGGAGACGCTGCGGAAGTTTCTCATCCAGTTCATCTCTGACGCGTTCAAAACCGGCATCTACTTCATCTCGCCCGCGAGCCGGGGTGGTGTGGTGCTGACCAATGTGTCCTGGGACAAGGGAATGCTATTGGCGACGCAAAAGTCGATCTGGTTTATGTCCAAAGAAAAGCAAATTCGGGTCGGACTCGACAGCATCACCAACATCAAGCGCGAGGCCCGAAAGATGGGAGGCAAAGATCGTAACGTCCTGGCCATCGATTACTTCGAGAAGAGCGAGTCCCTGAGCAGCCTAGTCCTCTGTCCGGATAACACGATGGACATGCTGGAGAAGTACCTCACCGATCTGATGGAGAAGTACAACAGCCTGGGCACAGACCAGAAGCTCAGCGACATCGAAGGCCAGGTGGCCACGCTGATATATAGCGGCGTGGACTCAAACACCATCCAATCGATGCTGAGCATCGATAACAAGACCATGGATCAATATTATGACCGGCTTCTAAAGCTCGGCATGGCGAACGTCATCCGGGTCCGCAGGGAGCTGGAGCTCACCCCCAGAGGGGTCAAGTATGTCACCGACATGATGAGCAACTTTACCACAGAGAAAAAAGGAGGATAAGAATTGGCTAAAATAATGATCGTCGACGATGCGGCATTCATGCGAACCCTGCTGAAGAACATCCTGTTCCCCAAGGGATACGAGATTGCCGGCGAAGCTGATAATGGCGCGGCTGCCGTCGAGAAGTACAAGGAACTGAAGCCGGACCTAGTGACCATGGACATAGTCATGCCGAACGTGAACGGTATCGAGGCGCTTAAGAAGATCAGGGAAATGGACCCGAATGCACGGGTGATCATGTGTACTGCGGTCGGCCAGGAGAACATGGTCAGGGCAGCGATCATGAGCGGCGCCAAAGGCTACATCGTCAAACCATTCCAGGCGCCCAAGGTTCTCGAGGAAGTACAGAAAGTGCTCGGGTCATAAATGGGGTTTAGGCTTGATCAGAGTGCTAGTAGTTGACGACTCGATCCTGATGAGAACGATCCTATCGGACATTATCAATGTCCCTGGAGAGATCACAGTGATCGGTACGGCAAAAAACGGCCAGGACGCGGTCGAAAAAGTGCAAGAGATAGCTCCGGACGTGGTCACGATGGATGTGGAGATGCCCAAAATGGACGGGATAACAGCGGTTCGAACGATCATGGAGAAAAAACCTACGCCCGTGATCATGCTATCCGCCCTGACGCAGCAGGGAGCGAAGGAAACCATTCAGGCCCTGTCCGCAGGAGCCTTCGATTTCGTGCAAAAACCTTCGGGCTCGATATCGCTGGACATCGAGAAGGTCAGAGAGCCGCTCCTTACCAGAATTCGCCTAGCCAGTAAAATCGACCCCGGTAAGCTGAAAACTATGACCACTGCTCAGGCAGAGAAGGAAATGACACCGAAAATTGTGACACAAAAAGCAAAGAAGCTGGTCGTGATCGGCACGTCAACCGGCGGCCCGGGAGCACTGGAACGCGTGTTACCCCGGATACCAGCCGGTATCAAGGCCGGGATTTTAGTCGTGCAGCATATGCCTGCCGGTTTTACCAGATCGCTGGCTAATCGCCTGAACCGTATCAGCGATATCGAGATCAAGGAGGCTTCAGAAGGGGATACGATTATGGAGGGACAGGCGCTGATCGCCCCGGGTAACTATCATATGACAATCAAGAATAGCTTGAGCCACCCGATCACCCTTAACCAGGAGCCACCGGTACATTCGGTGAGGCCTGCCGTGGATGTGACGATGAGATCAGCAGTCAAAACGTTCGGCAGCAACATCGTGGGAGTGATCCTCACCGGCATGGGCAGCGACGGAGCGTTCGGAATGAAGGAGATCAAAAGTACCGGAGGCCGTACGATCGCGTGCGACCAGAAAACCTGCGTGATATACGGCATGCCAAAGGCAGCCATTGAGCTGGGGTGTGTGGATCGGGTGGTCCCTCTGGATGAGATCGCCGTCGAGATTATGGGTATGATATAAGGAGAATCAATTATGGATATGTCTGGATATAAGGATATGTTTGTGAGCGAGGCGAGAGAGCACCTGCAGAACTTGAATAACTCACTACTTATTCTGGAAAAAAACCCATCGGATGCTAATGTAATACAGGAGATCTTCCGCTCAGCCCACACTCTGAAAGGCATGTCGGCCTCAATGGGATTTAAGGATATGGAGACCCTCTGTCACCGGACCGAGAACCTGTTCGACCGGATACGGAACAACGAGCTAACTGCCAATTCTCAGGCTGTGACGCTGCTGTTCCAGTCCCTCGACCTGCTCGAAGCGATGATAGATCAGATCGAATCTGGCGAATCCGGTAGCATCGACGTCTCCGAAGTAGTAAAAGCAATGGAAAGCATGGATACCGGCGCTGCACAGCTCGCTAGCACCCAGAGCCCTCCATCACAGGAAGGGGAAAAGCAGACCGGCGAAGAAACCGGCGGCGCTCCATCCATGGAGATCCCGGCTACTGCCAGCACCGGCTCAACGGAGTTCGATATTAGAGTGACCGTCGACAAGTCCTGCGAGTTCAAAGGAATCCGGGCATTCTTGGTCATACAGCAGCTATCGAGCATCGGCAAGATTACGGCCACCAACCCGGCCATCAAAGAGATCGAGGACGAAAAGTTCGGTGATGATTTCCATGTCCTGTTACAGACAGATAAGTCCACGGACGAGATAGAGAAAAAGGCAAAAAGCGTCGCTGAAATTAGCGCTGTTCAGGTCACCAGAGTCGAACACAAGGAATCCCCCTCAAGCAGCGGAGCTGCGAAACCCAGTAAGGATAGCACCAAGGTCATTCATAGCGTTCGCATAGACATCGATCGCCTGGATATGATCATGAACTTGGTTGGAGAGTTGGTGATCAGCAGGAGCAGGCTCTTCGAGATCAGCAGACAATGCAGCGTCCATGAGCTAGATGAAACTCTTGCGATGGTCGATCGCTCGATCACAGATTTACAGAACGAGGTCATACGCATCCGTATGATGCCAGTCGAACACGTGTTTAGCCGGTTCCCGCGCATCGTCCGGGATCTTAGCAAGAAGGTGGACAAAGAGATCGATTTCACCATTGAAGGCCAAGATACTGAGCTTGACCGCACGGTTCTGGACGAGATCAGCGACCCCTTGAACCACCTGATCCGCAATGCTGTGGACCATGGTGTAGAGTTACCGGAGGAGCGACTTACCCAGGGTAAGTCACAGGTCGGCCATATCCAGTTGATCGCCCGTCGAGAGCGGAGCAACGTTATTATAGAGGTTATCGATGACGGTAAAGGCATCGATGTCGTGAGGGTCAAGAAGAAGTGTGTGGAGAAAGGTCTCATGACACAGGCCCAGGTAGATGCTATGAGCGACGAGGAAGCGGTATTGCTCATCTTCAAGCCAGGGCTTTCGACGGCAGAAAAGATAACGGAAGTCTCCGGGCGCGGCGTGGGAATGGATATTGTGAAGACAAAAGTAGAGAGCTTGGGTGGCACGGTCAAAGTCGAAACCCGACCTTGCAAAGGCACAAAGACGATCCTCAAGCTACCTCCAACCATCGCGATCGTTCAGGCCCTGCTGGTGAACGTGGGCACCGAGAGGTATGCCATATCTATCACAAACGTGGTAGATACCGAATATATTAGAGACGCCGATATTAAGACCATCGGTGGCAATGAGGTCATCGTTATCAGAGAAACGATCCTGCCGCTATACAGGTTGTATAGGGCCTTCAACATTCCTACGGACCAAGCACGCAAGAAGCATACAGCGGTCGTAGTGGAGAAGGGCGAAGAAAAAGTGGCATTGTTGGTAGACTCCATAGAGAGTCAGCAGGAGATCTTTGTCAAGCCACTCGGGGGCCTGCTTCAGAACGTCCGAGGCCTCGAAGGTGTCACTATCATGGGTAATGGAAGGGTCGTCCCGATCATTGACGTGGCGACGATCACGGAGGTTAAAAAATGAATGACATGAAAGAGCTTAGCGAGTTCCAGATGGACTCTCTGAAAGAATTTGGCAATATCGGTTCGGCCCACGCAGCTACATCACTATCGATGATGGTAGGGAAGGACATCGAGATGCGGGTCCCTGAAATAGAGATTGCGCCGCTGGAAGCTATCAGCTCGCTCATCAACCCTGACGAGCGGGTGGTGGGCATATACTTCCAGCTGATTGACGGCGACTCGCAT
>DATHCY010000226.1:0-12948 GCA_035319305.1 Methanocella sp. | reverse complement strand
CTTCCAAGACCTTGAGTATGGACAGATTGTTAAGAAGAGGATGAATGGCAAAGTCATAGACAAAGAAAAACGAGCCTTGATAGGAAACCCTATCATGAAACGTATCGATAGGTACAACGTTGAAAACTTGAACAGTATACTCCGAAACCACCTGTCAAGACCGGTCGGAACGCTGATATGATAAGGGAAAGGATGCTGGGTAGATCTCCTTTCAATTAATTTCTCGATTTGCCAGTATGGCCTGTCCGAAGGACACCCCGCCGTCGCCGCATGGTAGCCTGTGATTGGTAACGAATTGTAATCCGTTATCTCCAACT
Organism: Methanocella sp.; assembly: GCA_035319305.1. GTDB lineage: Archaea > Halobacteriota > Methanocellia > Methanocellales > Methanocellaceae > Methanocella_A. Next base: position 12,631 of record DATHCY010000226.1, on the reverse strand, counting down.
GTTTTTTCGATCGCGGCGCTGATGGCCGCGTTGACCGCTACGCCACCGCTGAAGCCGACGGTGGTTCGGTTGGAGTGCTTTGCTTCGTCGCAGGCTTGATCGGCAAAGACTCGGGCTAGTACGTCCTGAGCGGCTGCGGCAATATCATGTCTATTCCGACCTTCGTCGAGCGCCTCCACTACGGATCGGAGGAGCGAGCCGGAATCAACGTAGCGCATACCGCTTTTATTTGTCAGGTCGCATCTGAGTTTTATCTTGTCGGGGTTGCCGGTATACGCGTAGCTTTCCAGTTTCATGGCGGGCTCCCCTTCGTAGGTTCTCCGGTAGCAGATGCCGAGCACTGCTGCTATGGCGTCCAGCACTCTGCCAGCGCTGGATGTGTATGCCACGTTGGTGCCTGTTTCGAGTTGGCGGAGTATCACTCCGGTTTCTACGTCGTTCATGCCTCCGGATCCCAGGATTTTTTTGATGAGGGTGTCGTCGACAACGTCATGCAGCAGGCCGGCGGCCATGCGGAGCGGAAACTTTGTGGCCAGGTCGCCGCCGGGCATGAGCGCTGGCAGAAGCCCTGCGGGGTGGTTTTTGCCGGCGAAGATCTCTCCGCCCCACACGGTACCGTCCTCACCATAGCCCACGCCATCCATGGCCACGCCTACTGTATCTTCCAGCTCTGCACCGTCGATAATCAATGAGCCGATATGGGCCCGGTGATGTTGGATCGGCACGATCCGGGCGCCGAACCTCGCGGCGAGCTCTTTCCCTAGGCGGGTCGATAGGAACGAGGGGTGCAGATCGGTGGCGATGATCTCAGGGGTTGATTGGGTCATCTTTAGCATGCGGTCCGCTGTCTCCTTCAGGTTGTCAAGCGCCATAGGGTTAGTGATATTACCCAGATGGTGGGACACATAGCATATATGGTCTTGGTATATTGAGATGGACGAGTTTAACTCCGGGCCCATGGCTAGAATGGCCTTTGAGGCTTTCTCTTTCATGACGAAAGAGGTTGGAGCGTAACCTCTGGCCATTCGGGTGAAAAAGGCGCGGCCGTTGTTCCATCGGAGCACTGAGTCGTCACACCGGTTTAGGATCCGACGGTTGTGTAAGAGAAAACAGTCCGTTATGCCGCCCAGACGTCTAAACGCCTCATCATTATCTCTGACCATGGGCTCGCTAGGCAGGTTAGCGCTGGTCATGATGAGCGGCTCGTCAATATCCTTAAAGAGCAGATGGTGGAAGCCGGTATATGGCGTCATGAAGCCCACGGTATGCAGACCTGGGGAGATGGAGTCAGGCACCCGATCCCTGCGTTTCAGCAGCATGATTGGCCGGTGGAGAGTGTCGAGCAATGCCTGCTCTCCGGTGGAGATATAGGCGTACTCTCCGATCATAGATAGGGGTGCCATGAGCGCGAAGGGCTGCTCAGGCCGGTTTCTGCGCTGGCGCAGCCGAGGCGTGACATCCATCCGGCAGCACAGGTGGAAGCCTCCCACACCTTTGATAGCGACGATCTTCCCCTCGTTTAGGGCGCGTATCGTCTGATCGAGCGGCGGTGACTGTTCCTTGCGATTGGAGTCGAAGAAGCTTAATGTAGGCCCGCACTTCGGGCAGGAGACGGTCTGAGCATGGTACCTTCGGTCGTTCGGGTCCTTGTATTCCCTGAGACAGTCCGGGCACATGGGAAAATCTGTCATAGAGGTGTTTTCCCTGTCGTAGGGCAGCGTGTCCATGATCGCGTATCGTGGGCCGCAATCCACGCAGGAGGCGGCCCAATAGTCCTTGTAGTGATCCGTGCGTTTCATGTCCTCTACGCAGGAGTTGCAGATCCCGGTGTCGGGGGGGATAAAACCTCCGAACCCGGACAGCCCGCTCTTCTCGATGGTAAAACCCCGGTATTTGCCCTCCGAGGGAGCGTACTCGATCTCGACGGAATCGATCCTGGACTGCGGGGGGCCGGACTCCCTGAGTTTTGTGATGAAAACATCTACGGACCGGTCGTCGCCCTCCGCCTCAATCAAGACGCTGGTGCCCAAGTTGCGGACCGACCCGGAAACACCCGTCTCGTTTGCGGTTCGGTGCACGAACGGGCGGAATCCGACTCCTTGCACTATCCCTCTGATCGTGATCCTCGCATTTTTCATAGAAGTAGCTCTATATGATATAATGCTTCAAAAGGTTTATTGCCAATTTGTGATATATTTTTCTATACTCACGTTTTATTGGAGCCCTAAAAAGATGGAGCCTATCGTTAAGAGGACAAAAATCATCAACGATGCCGCTGACATGGTGCCGCTATTGCAGGTATTCAACTCGCGACTGCATTCTCAGGTGTTCGATGAGGTTACTGTTGGATGGAAGACCAAAGAGGAACTAGATCAGATCACCGGCAAGGATACTTCCAAGAGCCTGGACGCGCTGCGGCAGGGAGGGCTTATAGAGAGCAGGTGGCGGATGCCTGAGCCGGGACAGTCCCCGGTGCCGGAGTACCGGACATCTTACAGTGATGTGCGGGCGAGCTTTCAGTGTACGATGAAGGAAATGAGCGATATTATTATGATCGCGTTCTCTATGGATGAGAGCCTGCGCCAGTTGGCCGAGGATGTTGAAGCCGAGGTTGAGAAGGGTAATGCCTCGTTGATTAACCTGGCGCGTGTCTTCGATAAAAGTCCGACGTATTTAAAGGCGATCGCGAAGCGGTCCGGACGTATTGCAGTCAAAGGCCAGCGACTGGAGATCGTCAGGGAACGGCCATGACAGTACTGGAAAAGAAGCGGGAGGTCACACGGTTCCAGATCTTGGTCGAGGTCGCCGCTAGCCAGCCCCAGATCAAGCAGAGCCAGATCGCGGATTCTCTGGGGATCACCCCGCAGGCGGTATCCGAGTACATCAAAGACCTTGTTGCGGAGGGCATGATCAGCTCCGGCGGTCGGGGCCAGTATACAGTGACCCCGCTGGGCGTCGAAAGGATCATCGCCGGCGCCCGAGAGTTGAAAGACTACTCGGATTACGTTTTGAACAACGTGATCGGTCAGGTCTCGGTGTGGGCCGCCATCGCTCGAAAGCCCATCAACAAGGACGATAAGGTCAACGTCACTATGGATGATGGAATATTATACGCGGACAAAGACGATGGGGGCGCCAGCGGCATAGCGATCAACGATGCGGCGCCGGGCGAAGATGTTGGCATCTCAGGATTGCAGGGCCTCATTCCGCTCAATCAGGAGACCGTCACACTTATCCGTATCCCGGCCATAGCCAACGGCGGCTCGCGCGCGATCGACGCGGGATCGTTAAAGCAGGCCACAAAAGGCCTTGTATGCGCCTCGGGAGTAGAGGCGCTGGCCTCTCTGAAGAAGGCCGGGATCGTTCCGGACGTGCGCTTCGGCCCGATAGAGGCGGCGATAGAGGCGGCGATCAAGGGCGTAAAAGCAACGCTAATACTGTCCGAAGACATGGCGCCTCAGGCGATCCAGAAGCTCGAGTCATCAGGAGCCGGCTATAAAGTCGTGAATACCACCGGATAAAATAGGGTAGCCAACATGGCGCGCGGCTGTTCACATTCAACTCGAATCATTCAACTCGAACGCCCGAGAGTTCTTCTGAGTTTGGCCAGGTTCTCCTCGCAGTAGAGGTCTTCAAGGCGCAGATCAGGGTACTTTTTCTCGATCAACCCGCCCATGCAGGCGCAGCAGGTGCCATTCTCATATAACCGGCACACAGAATTGATGCAGACGCCGGGGTTGCGGCAATGGCGGGTATTCCCGGTCAGGTTCTCGTAAAGCTCGTGCAGCGTCACGGCAATCAGGTAGCCGTCCATGGTTTCCGGTACGTATGCGCAGTTCCGCGAGATCGGGTCCAGTCTCGGAGGTACTCCCACAAAGGCCATCTTATATTTGGACATGTTGAACCCGATGATGTTGGTGTGGGGTGCTATGCCGAACGACAGATCTTCGACGTCCTCGACGAAAATAATCCTAACCCGATTAGGGTCGGCGTCTGAGATCGAGCGTACAAGCTGGCTGAGCGAGCGAAACACCATGTAACCACGACGCGCTGAAGACGCTAAAGACCGGATAGTGTTTCTTGGCTTCGGAATCCTCGATTTGAGCGGGTCAAAATACAAACTGTCGGGGAATATCGTCGGATCATAGTCGAGCTCGATTCCGAACAGCCTCCTCAGTATGTCTGCTAGCATGGGAAAATCCCTATTTGTCACCGCTCTCTGCATACATCTCCGTTTTGCGTGCTTAATTGCTACTCTTGGACGCGGAACTATGACGTATCAACCTACCGCTGCATACATCTCCGTTTTGCGTGCTTAATTGCTACGGGTGTGGAGAGCAAATATTTAACTCTTTATGTCTAGAAGTGCTGGTAGCTGCCCGATAAACCGGAGCTCTCAGATGCGAAATTACTATGAGGTTCTCGGCCTGCCGCTGGAGAGCGGCCCGGAGGAGATCAAAAAAGCCTACCATCAGCTGGCGATGCAATATCACCCGGACAAGAACAAGTCGGCGGATGCTGCAGAAAAAATGCGCAGGATTAATGAGGCTTACCAGACGTTGTCCGACCCTGAGGAGAAGGCGCGGTATGACTCGACGCTTATGCAGCACCGGCCCGGTACGCCTTGGCCTGAGGATTATCAGAGCTATGCTCGCACACAAAAGAGGGCGGGCCGGAACTATGCCCATACTCAGTGGCGGCCAAGCCAGGTCAACTGGCAAGGGTACGAGGCGCCTCGGGATTCCGCACGTTTCGAGTATAGCGCGGTCTTCTCAATGGAAAACTTGTTTCATTCGGTGATTGTCGGGCTTGCCTTTGGTATGATCGTCGCGGCGGGGTTCGTCTTTATGAGCGTTACCCCCGGGGTGAAAGGAAATCTGGCGAGCATATCGATACTGATCGCTGCAGCGGTTTCCGTTCCACCCTTTTTCGCAGTCATCGAGCGACGGAATTCCGTCGCCAGCGATAGCGAGGCGGGGATCGTAGGCTCGATCGCCTTGGCCATCACGTTAATGATTGCCGTTGTCACCTATACCTTTGTATCTGCCATCTTTTATCCCGGCGGTAGCATTGGTCTCGTCTGTTGCGGTCTGACCCCGGCGCTGGGAATCGCGGGCTGGGTGATCGGCGGATGGATCGGCAAACTGACCAGAACAGCATTACATATATGATAGTCGATTGGGTCGGATGACTAGTATTGGATCCGATCCCTGACCTATCGACCGATGACTATAGTCACAAATAGTGCGGAACCACTCTCAAAGTCCGGATCCAAAGGAAAGTCTGATCAGAAGCGCCCAGCGTGGGTTTATTTGATAGCCTGATCTCGGCGCTCGAAGTCTGCTGAAATCGTTTATTTGAGATGTATGCAATCTCGATTCGAGACCAGAGGATCGATCATATTGACCTTTCTAGGGCTGCCGCCGTAAGCGCATAGCATGGTGCGGTCGGGCAACTCCCGTAGATGTTCGCAGCCGAAGCAGGAGAGCGGAAACTCTTTTTTCATTCGATCAATAAGATCGGATGGGAATTGAGGCCGGCCGAGGTCCATGATTAACGTCTACGCGTTCATCATGCTTATAGTCTGCCTTATAGTCCGCCCCCCCTTCGAATAACGATTTATATTAGCAGTTCTATCTCCACATATCTCATGGCGATATGCGTCGTTTTCGTGCCTTACAGGAAGGACGAGTACCGGGTTTATCCGGTGAAGGGTGAGGGTGTTCCCGTGTTTTCCGGCGTTCTCACTATACAGGGGACATCGCGCGGTATCAGGCCGCTGAAGCTCCGTGTGATCAAGGAAAAGGCGGATGAGTACCTTCCGGTGTCGACGTTCATGGATCTTCTTAAGGCTGCGGATTGTATATTCATCGCCATGGCGGATGACTCTCAGGAGAAGGTCCTCAGCGAGATGCTCAAAGCCTATCAGCTTTCCGCGCGTAGGATTGGGCTGTGCCGGTTCTGCCTGATGGAGGATCGCCTCACGTTCAGGAAGCCCGACATGGTCCGGTTCAAAAACGAGTTGATTTGCCTCGACTGCGCGAAAAAAGAGCTGCGTCGTGAGGTGGGCTTCAGGGGCAGGATGACTGCGAAGGGCGTCGAACGGTTGGAGTCTATTCTGGAGAGGACGAGAGATTTGAACCGTGTGTTGACGATCCTGAGCCCTTCCAACCTGCCGCCGGAGCTTACAAGGTTTGACCTGATTCCCGCGGCGGAATCCCGGGTTAGACCGGTCAGGGTGAGCGACCTTAAGATCGATGGACGATTGAAGCAGGCGCTGCTGGGGAAGGTAGAAACGTTGCTCCCGGTGCAGTCTAGATCAGTGAGCTCCGGACTGCTCGACGGCGGGAGCCAACTGGTGGTATCGGCTACCGCTACTGGCAAGACCCTGATCGGAGAGTTGGCCGGCGTCAATAACATTCTAAATGAGAAGGGGAAGATGCTCTTCCTGGTGCCGCTGGTGGCGCTGGCCAACCAGAAGTACGAACAGTTCAGGAAGAGATACTCTCCGCTGGGTCTGAAAACTGCCATTAGGGTCGGCACCTCTAGGATCTCGCTTAATACGGTGAAGCTGAACACCTCGACGGATTCGGATATCGTTGTGGGCACGTATGAGGGCCTGGATTTCCTGTTGCGTACCGGGCAGGATCCTTTAAAAAAGATTGGTACTGTGGTGATCGACGAGGTGCACATGCTGGAGGATCCGGAACGAGGCCACCGGCTGGACGGGCTGATAGCCAGGCTGAGATCCTGTGCGCCGGATGCACAGTTTGTTTTTTTATCCGCCACCATCGGAAACCCGGGCGATGTGGCGAAACACCTCGGCGCGACGCTGATCGAGTACGAGCACCGTCCCGTGCCGCTGGAGCGGCACCTGATCTTCGCGATGGGCCATGAGAAAAACCGGCTGATTGACGAATACGCCTCGAAAGAACACTCGAAGACGTCTACGAAGGGCTTCCACGGCCAGACCATCGTATTTACTAACTCTAGGAAAAAATGCCACTCCATCAGCCAAGCTCTGCGCATTAACTCCGCTCCGTACCATGCCGGACTGACCTACCCCCAACGAAAGAGCGTGGAAGATCGCTTTGCAAAAGGCGAGATCAAAGTGGTTGTCACCACCGCAGCGCTGGCCGCGGGAGTGGATTTCCCCGCCTCGCAAGTGATCTTCGAATCGCTGGCTATGGGCAAAGATTGGCTATCAGTCAGCGCTTTCCAACAAATGCAGGGTCGGGCAGGACGGCCAGACTACCACGATCTCGGTAAAATAGTCGTGCTCGCCGATCCAGACGCCTCCATAGAAGGAGAGAGCGAGGAGGAGGTATCCTTCCGACTTCTCGGCGGCAGCGCCGAGCACGTGAATGTCTGCTACGACGAGCCGGAGCAGATAGAAGAATGCTTAGCCAATACAAGCGTCACTGCCGATGAGAAGACGCTGAAGAAGATCAACGACCGAATGCTAGGAATTGTTTCGCCAACTTCAGAGCTGATCCGTAAGTGCATCTCCGACGGCCTGTTGATCCGAGAGAAAGGCGTGATCCGGCAGACCCAAATTGGCCGCGCCATCGTAACCCACTTCCTCAGCGTGGAGAACGCCCTCCTAATCAGAAGCCGTCTCCACAAAAAGACACCCCCAATCGACATCGCCGTCGAACTCGAATCGTTCGACTCCGTATATTTCCGGGGCGCTGACCGGCTATCAAAGATCATAGGCGTCAGCGTACCATCCAGGGTTTTCAGCCCCTCCAGCCTGGACATCGCCTTCTCAGGTGATGCCATTGCAAAAATGGACCATGGGATGAGAGACCAATTCCTAGAATTCAGCACGGACTTCCTAGACTGCACCTGCGAAGACAGCCCATTCTGCGGCTGCCCGGAGCGTAAATTCAGTAAAAAGATCATCGAATACCGGCTGCAAGACAAGGACCCTCGCGCAATCGTCAGATCTATATCGGCCGATTATAACCTGAGCGCCTTCGAAGGTGATATTTTAGGATACCTGGATCGTACCGTGAGGAACCTGGATGCCATACACGAGATCGCTCGTATTGAACGGCTGAACGCAACTGCAGCCGAGGCGAAGCTACTCAGGGAGGGCGTGGAAGAGCCGGAGAAAATCGGCCAAGCGCAGTATAATGCCTTGATAGGAACCGCTACGAAGAAGAGAACATTCACCTCCTGGAGAAAGGCGAAGATTTCCATGGGCAATGAAGGGGATGAGCTATGATAAGCTCCCCGATTATGCGCTCCCACCCAATAACTGTAACCAGTCGATCTACAGAAAAACCCAGGCCTCGTTTATCAGCAGAGAGCAGGTCAATCACCAACGACTTTAGTCGTTGGCTTGTGAGAAGTTTGCTCATATGCGAGCCTTATTCTTCGTGGCCTATTGACGAGACCGCTACCAGCTATCCTGCTAATGCAGGAATCTCCGGCTACTTTTCTCATTATGGATCCCCGGGAATACCACCCAGGAATGTTCTGTCCGCGGAGACATATTCAAGAAAGACTTAAAGGATAGAATACACAACTGTCCATACGGTATACTGTAACGCTCAACTGGATAATTTCAACGCGGCACTGAATATTTTGAGTGCTGGTATGAAACTCTGGTTAGAAGGGGCGTGGTGTATGCCGGTTTGCCTGTCGAGCAGATAGTCGATACACTCAGCAGAGATGTTGTTGCGGACTGTCGGCTGTGAAGCGGGAGTCCTATCCTTTAGGGCTGGTTCATCTCTTCTTTTCCGAGGTTCTTACGGGCTCGTCGTCTGTTGCGGCGATGAAGACGCATTTCTTGTCGGTCTTGTTGCCGCCGGATACTCTGCCCTTGAAGTTGCCTCGTCCGTCTGCGACGATTATTACTTCGCCGGTGTCGGTGTCGTCGGTCTCTTCGATGACGCCGGTGTCCGGGTTCTGCCTGAGTCTTTTCTTCTTTGGCCTCGGGGCCTGTGCTGTAGTCGCGGATGTTGGTTTGCCTGTGTGATCAGTGGCTTGTGAAATGCTGTTCTGAGGTAGCATATCAACCGCCGTGTTCAGCAGTCGGGCGAGCAGTACCAGCTTGAGTTCGAGTCCTATGAGTTTGCTGTCCAGATCGTTCGGGTTTTCTGCGATCTTTGCGTCGTATTGGCCGATGGCCTCTTTGAGATTTGTGATGTCGATCACGGCGCCGGCCGCAGTGAGCTTCTGCTCTATCCTGTCGAAAATTGTTGTACCTGCACCATCCATTGATTTATCCCCTGATGGCTATACATTCGTGGGATTTCGCTTAAACCTTTTGGTAACATAAAATAGGGCGTGATATAGTAAAGAAAAACATCGCGACCAAGCGAAAGGCAGAACGATGCAAGCCTAAAATAGGATGCGTATTAGGCGACATGGATCGCTGGGTTAGTGTTCGCCATAGTGGCGTATAGGGGAGCATGTTCCTGATAGGTTGAATCACTAATGACTCGGACTGCCCTAAGCTCACGGTTAAACTACGAACTCAAAGAGACGGTCAACTCCATAATAGCACTAATGCGCGGCTATTAAACGTGAATAAGTCGCTATACAACAAGCGCGGAAACGCTGGATAGATATAGGGTGACGGCTCCCACGATTTTAATCGTGGGTTTCTATGCTTTCACCAATGTATTGCCGCCCCAATGCGACCATTGTTGGTCTCCCCGTCACGTTCAATTTTACGCTACGGACATTCCCGTAGCAACCAGCCAGGTCAAGTTCAAATGACAGAGTCTAACCGGCTCGCATAGCACTTTCAGCCGATACGACAAGGGTTACACAACTACGACATGTCGTACAAGGATATATGGGCTATTAGGATGGTGGGGGACTCGTTTCATCCCGCGGTTTTAATCGTGGGTTTTCGCTTGCTCTCCACTCGGCTTGATCGTAAAATTATGGTGTGCGTTGTACTTGTGGTTGGGCTGTGGGTTGTGGGGTGGTTTTTAGCGATTTTAAGCATAGTTTTGTTTGGTGTCGGCCAAATTTTTCGTCCGGTGCCGTTATAACCAAAACTCACATTTATAATATTATATTATATTTATTATTCTGTTGAGGTTTGACGATGACGGTGCAGAAGGAGGAGAGAGCCAAGCTGCGGCTGAAGGTGGCAGAGGCCGATAAGCGAGAGGTGGGGCGCGGCATCGCCAGGATCAATGAGCGCCACATTAAAGACATCGGCGTAGCCTATGGCGACATCATCCAGATCACGGGGCGCCGGACCACTTCGGCCGTCGTGGGCAGCGCATTTCCCTCCGACATGCATCTGGATATCATCAGGATCGACGGTATCGTACGCCACAACGCAGGTACTACGCTGGGCGATCACGTGGAAATCGCCAAGGCTCGATGGAGCGAGGCCAAGAAGGTGGTGCTGACCCCGGTACAGAAGGGCATCCGCATCTACGCCTCGCCTGACAGCCTTCAGGCGTCCTTTTTGAACAGGCCCGTATCACAGGGAGACATCGTTTCGACGTCCACGTATAACCCGCCCAGCCAGTCGTTTAACTCCAACCTCATGTTCGAGGAGTTCTTCCGTGACTTTTTCTCGAACCCGTCGTTGGGTCTGGGCGAGGTGAAGCTGGCCGTCGCATCGACGGTCCCGGCAGGGATAGTGAAGATAACCGAGGTGACCGAAATTCAGTTGATGCCAGAGGCGACGGAGATCTCCAGGGACGAGGTGCCAGAGGTGACGTATGAGGACCTGGGAGGAATTCGTGACGCCATACAGAAAATCCGTGAAATGATCGAGCTTCCATTGAAGTACCCCGAGTTGTTCAACCGGTTGGGAATCGACCCGCCCAAAGGAGTGCTGATCTTGGGCCCTCCCGGAACAGGCAAGACCCTTCTCGCCAAGGCAGTAGCCAACGAATCCGACGCCTATTTCACATCGATCAACGGCCCGGAGATCATGTCCAAGTATTATGGAGAGTCGGAGCAGCACCTGAGGGATGTGTTTAAGGAAGCCGAGAATAATACGCCTGCGATCATATTCATAGACGAGTTGGACTCAATTGCCACCAAACGGGCGGAGGTCACTGGGGAGGTGGAGCGCCGAGTGGTAGCGCAGCTTCTCTCGCTCATGGACGGCCTGAAGTCTAGGAAGAACGTGATCGTGATCGGGGCCACCAACCGTCCTGAGGCGATTGACAACGCGTTGCGACGGCCGGGCAGATTTGACCGGGAGATCGAGCTCCGGGTGCCGGACAAGGCTGGGCGCAAGGAGATCTTCCAGATCCATACGAGGAGCATGCCGCTCACCCAGGACGTTGATATAGACGAGCTCTCGGACCGTACCTACGGCTTTGTCGGGGCTGACATCGCCGCGTTATGTAAGGAGTCGGCCATGAACGTGCTGCGTCGGGTGCTTCCCAGCATCGATATGAAGGATCAGTCGTTGCCCCCGCATTTGTATGATAAGCTGAGAGTCACCCGTCAGGACTTCGAGGAGGCCTTGCGGATCGTCCAGCCTTCAGCGCTCCGGGAGATCATGATCGAGGTGCCTAACGTCACCTGGGAGGACATCGGCGGCCTGGAGAGCGTGAAGATGTTGCTTCGGGAAGCGGTCGAATGGCCTTTGCGGTATGCAGACTCGTTCCGGCGTATTGGGGTGGAAGCGCCGAAGGGGGTGCTGCTGTACGGCCCTCCCGGAACGGGCAAGACCCTTCTCGCCAAGGCGATCGCCAATGAGAGCCAGGCAAACTTCATCACCGCCAAGGGCAGCGACCTCCTCTCCAAGTGGTATGGGGAGTCGGAGAAGCATATCAGCGAGGTGTTCAAGAAAGCGAGGCAAGTGGCGCCGGCGGTGGTCTTCCTGGACGAGCTTGATGCGCTGGCCCCGATACGTGGCGGCGGCGCGGGAGAGCCCAGGGTGACAGAGCGGATCGTCAATCAGCTGCTATCAGAGCTGGATGGCCTGGAGGAACTGCGGGGAGTCATCGTGATCGGGGCCACCAACCGCCCGGATATCATCGACCCGGCGCTGCTCCGCCCCGGACGCTTTGACGAGATCATACTCGTCCCGGTACCGGACCGTGGAGCTCGCAGAGAGATCTTCAAGGTGCATACTAAGCGAATGCCTATCGCCTCCGATGTTAGGATGGAGGAACTGGTCGAGAAGTCGGAGATGTACACGGGCGCGGATATCGCCTATGTCTGCAAGAAGGCCGGGCGGCTGGCACTACGTGAGAATATGCAAGCCACCATAGTGACCAGAAAGCACTTTGCGGAGGCCCTAAAGACCACAATGCCCTCTGTGACCGACGAGACAATGAGGTTCTATCAGAACATCGGCGGGGAACTGAAGCGTAAAGGGAGCAAGGAACTCGAGAAAAGCATGTACGTATAACAAAAATGTATCAATTAGATAGAGATCCTAAACCCTGACCGGTGCCAAGACTTGCACCGGCATTTATCCATAATCCATAACTGGAAATGAATCCGTCAACTACCACGTCCTGAAGGGCGTGGCTTGAACTATATTGGGGACACGAATATCTGGGATACGCTACATTCGGCCGGTTGACTTTGGTCTGACGAAACCCAAGACATTTTCATGGCGGGGGGCCTACCAATAGGAGAGACTTCAAGCGTCAGGCTACTCTTCAGACAGCGCATTGCCGCGCTC
>DATHCY010000225.1:0-8517 GCA_035319305.1 Methanocella sp. | reverse complement strand
CATCTTCCCGTTCGAGATCTCCAAGGTCATCGAGCAGTCCGCCAAGTATCTCGGCGCCACCGAAGAGAACGTGAGCGAACTTGGAAAGCCGACCGACGTCGATGCTCTCGTGGGCAAGCCTGACGATGTGCTGGGCAAGATCCCCAACCCTGACGAGCTCCGTTCGGAGGTCGAGAACATCGAAATCCAGCTCAAGAAGGACCTGGAGGATACCGCCGGCCAGACGAAGGACATGAAGAAAAAGCTGGAAAAGTCCGAGCATTCTGCGGATATGAAGAAAAATATAGATAGGCCGGATGTGTCATCGAGCGGCGATGTCGAGAAATAGATAGGCGGCCCTTAACCGCCTTCTACTCTTTTTACCCGAACGTATTTTCAGCAGGTCAGAGTTTTCACCCCGCACATGATATAATCAACAATATGTACGAGCGCGCATCGGTGGTTGTAGACGCCATAGCACCCGATTTTACCCTGAAGGACGAGGACGGGAGAAATATCCCTCTAAACGATTTCCGAAAAGGGAAAAAGCTGATCCTCGCCTTCATCAGGGGCGTTGACGACTCTAAAACCAGAAAGCTGCTCGACTACCTGAAGGACGACTGCGAGCGCTTCAAATACCATGGCGCCGAGGTGCTCGCCATATCGTACGGGAGTGTAGACTTCAACAAGACGCTTCACAGGACGCTCAGGCTGCCCTTCCATATACTGAGCGACCCGGACTGCCGGACTATCAAGTTGTACGGCCTTTACAACCAGTACGATAAACTGATCGGCCCTGCGATATTCGTGCTGAATCAGGCGGGGACGGTGATGTTCATGTACTTGGGAAAGAACCCGGAGGATATGGTGGAGAACGAGGAGATCATCAGGGTTCTGGAAGGCGACACCCAGGCTCGACCGGAGTGGCCACGTCAGGGCTGAGGACATGAAAAATCAGCTCTGGCATTCTGCCAGGAGTTCTGTCGCAAACTGTCTGGCTTTGCCCAGATCGGCCGCGTCGGGCTTACCCTTGTTGAGGCCTCCGAGCAGTCTTTCAGGCCCGTGAGTGTTTAAGCCCTTGCAGTTAAAGTCACCTAGGATACGCAGACCTTTCGCTGTCAGTAAATCTTTTAGCTGTTTGTGCTTTTTACTCTGTCCCCAAGGCGCCCCCGACGTCGAGAAGATGAAAGCCGCCTTGTTCAGAAAGGGCATATCCCGGGCCAGCCCGAGCAGGTTTTGGTGGAGGTTCCCGTTATAAAGCCCCGATCCAAATCCGATGAGATCGTACTCGTCCAGTTTGACGGGGTAGACCTCTACCGGCCTCTTAACTTCCGCGCCGAGCACTTCGGACATGACTTCGGCTACTTTCCTCGTGTTTCCGTGGTGTATCGATTCATATATGATCAAAGTCTTCATGGTATGGTCTCTCTCCTTTTGGCGTTGCCTGCCGATCGAACGATAGCAGCCTGATCATCATGTCAAGGGAATACCGCGCAAAGGCCTCCTGGGAGAGGTTGTTCCGCTTGAACGCCTCTTTCGGCCCCGGCGCCAGGCAGACGACGTTTTGCATGGATATTATCAGGAACAGCGTAGTTTGCAGGGGATCGATGTCCCCGCGCAGGCTGCCGTCCGCCATACCCTCAGAGATACAGCGGCAGACGATGCCCCGCACGTTCTCCCCCACCAGCTCGTTCAGTTGGATCATGCTCTCGTCATCTTCCGGAAAAGAGTATGACTGCAGCTCCATGAAGGCCCTGAACTGGCCAGGGTAAGTCCTGTAGAACTCCATGTAGGCAGCTCCGACGGCCTGCAGCTTCGCCCGCCCGTTCCCGCCGTCAGAGACGGCTTTCCTGAACAGTCCGTTGAGCACGCGGACGCCTTCCAGGACGACGGCGCAGAAGAGGGCGTCTTTGTTCTTGAAGTACAGATAAAGCGCGCCGGTCGACAATTCCGTTGCCAGAGCTACGTCTTCCATGGCTACGCCTCCGTATCCCCGGTTAAAAAAGAGATCTCCGGCCGCCTGGATGATTTCCTCCCGGCGGCGTCCTTTTTCCCGGATCCTGCGTTTCGCCGTGTGCATAGAATCACCAGATAACTAAACTAAGTTCACTAAGTGAATAATGTTTATTTACCCATTTATAGTTTGCGTTCCAAGCGACAAATACGCATGTTACTCGGAAAATTCTAAAGTTTTATAGTCCCACAATTTGATTATTAGCCGATAGATATGCTGACATTAGGGCTGTATAACACCTACGACCGGATCAAAGTGGTGGAGGCACACTACCGGGGCATCGCCAGAGGCGCCCCGATCGCCTATGCGTTCGGCTTCAACCTAGCGCTGGTAGGGTTTCCATACGACTTCGAAAAGCAGGAACTGGTCGACTTTGTCAGGGATAACACGACCATCGGGGAGTCTGGCGCGTACCTGCAGAAACTCCACAACGAGAAGCGCCTATACATGATGGACATACCACAGAAAGGATTTCCCGCCCAGTTCGGCTCACTAGTGATCACATCCAGCCACCCGGATAAGAAAAAGGCCGTAACATCGATGGATGTGGCCGGAATGATGGTAAAAAACAAGCCCCTGTTTATCCTGATCGGTCTCGGCAGAAAGGGACTGCCGAAGGGGTACTTCGAGATGGCCCCCCACCATCTGGACATTACGGATGGCAAGGGCATTTCGCTGGAGACCTGCACGGCGATCGGCACAGTTGCGGCGAGGCTCTATACAATGGCTGAACTGCTGCAACAACAAAAACCCGTTATTTTTCACGACAATTTTAATCCCTGAAAGGTCATTATGCACATAATAAGGGCCAAACGGTTTTTACGATCTATAATACCCTAATCGATAAAATATGTCTTTTCTATGTTTTCAATCTATTCGTAATGTTTGGAATAGGTCAAACAGACCAAATGTTTGAAATAATTAGAACATGGTCCAGGATAGATAGTCCCGAACCTTTAGCTTCTGAAGATTTCGACATTGCTGGTAGAGATCAGGACGCTAAGTGTCGACATCGGCGAAGAGATCTTCCGTGGCTATATTCAACGAACGTTGTCTGACCGCTACAGTATCGCGCTTGCATTGCCGGTCGCTGCCACAATGTTCGCCATGGTACATACCCACCATATTATCAGGAGCGATCAAAATCCATTACCAACAGTAAACATATTCGTTACCACGTTGATGCTAGGGTATCTGTATCATAAAACAGGATCGCTCTGAGTTTGCATAGGTTGACATTTCACGACCGACTTCCTTAGCACGCAATTTCACGGGTGTTCAGTTAGGTTATCTATGGGTCCATCAGCCTCTTTCTGTTCTCATTTCAATTTGAATTCCGCAACACGCCCTTTATTGGAGCTACAATCCCCTAAAAATGAAAAGTTAAGGTTAAAAATAGGCGTAAATTTTCCATTAAAATTAAGGGCCGACGAAAGGATTCGAACCCTTAGTCTGTCGATTACGAATCGTGACGCCGTCTAATTAAGGACAATGGAAAATTTTGGATTGAGTCAAACTATGGACAGGACAAAACAGATCAAAGACAGCTTTGCCATAAGTCAAGATCGTCTGATGGATGTCAACTAAGTAATCTATATAGAAAATATTTAAGTCCTAAAATCCAACAAGGTAATCGTTAGATGGAGTGTTGTAATGATCTGGTCTCTATTTTTACCAGCTTTTCTGGCGTCCATTGTCGAATTCGTCGAAGCCCTGACCATTATACTCGCTATTGGTACTTCAATCAACTGGAAGAGCAGCCTGTGGGGCGCTGTCGCCGGATTCGCCACATTGGCGGTGCTTGTGGCTGTGTTTGGCAGCGCAGTCGTCCTGTTTATCCCCATCGATATCCTGCGTATCGTAATCGGAGTCATCCTAGTACTTTTCGGCCTCCAGTGGCTGGAAAAGGCAATCTTTCGTTATACAGGGCTCAAGGCCAAGCACGATGAAGCCAAAATATACGAGACACGCAGACAGGAGTTTGATTCAATGCGTGAAGATCGCTCCAAATTCAGCAAATTCGGTTTTCTGACCTCCTTCAAAAGCGTGTTTCTTGAGGGATTGGAAGTCGCAGTGATCGTCATCACTTTCGGCACGACCGGCGATGCGAATCGATTTCAGGGGATCTGGACCGCCAGTATCGCCGCCCTTACAGCACTCATCATCGTGATAGCTCTGGGCGTACTGGTACGCAAGCCACTTACTAATGTCCCAGAAAATACATTCAAGTTTTTGGTAGGCATCATGCTTGTGACATTTGGCACGTTCTGGAGCGGAGAGGGGTTCGGCATCGAATGGCCGCTTTCCGATCTGACCCTCGTCGCGCTCGGTGCATTCTATCTGCTGTTATGCCTGCTGTTAATCGGCTGGATAAGCCAGCGCACGATAAACCCGAATATAAAGGTGCGAGACCCGCAAAAGTACCCGGTCCCGCTCCGCATCCTGTCGGAGTTTTTCGATTTTTTCTGCGGGGATTGGACGGTCTTTTGGGGCATTACAATTACGATAGCCGCAGTGCTTATCCTCAGCCGCGTCAACCTATTTATAAGTACTCAGTTTCTTCTGGGCACCCTACTTGTAACCGGCATCACCGTAAGCTTGTGGACCGCCATGGGAAGGCGTTCACTATCTGCAAGATTGACTTACGGTGACCAGAGGCCTCTAAAATGGAAATAGTACACCGGAAAGACATATTTAATAATATCATATATTATTAACTATTAATTATGAATCATGTATTATTAATCATGCGGTGAGACTCGCCTTGCTTACTGCTAAACCGCCGTACAGCTGATAGCCCCTATATTCAACTGACGGCCAGCCCATCACTCGTCCGTACCCAGCGAGGTTAAGCGTGTCACTATTAGGCGGAGCGCTTGTAAGAAGTGGTATGCCCCCCTGACGATCAAGGCCGGCATAAAGGACGTGGAAAAGAAGGATCGTACGGCTGTTGGTATTGACATAGGGCTATCAAATTTCTCCACCATGTCAAACGGTAGGAAGGTTCTCAACCCACGGTTTTCCAGGAGAAAGAGAAAGAACTCGTAAGGGTGCAGAGAAGACTGTTAAAGGCAGAGGGAACTGTCGGCCGGAGAAACAGCGGTGACCGGAGTCATCACTTTACTATGATTCCCATAGCCGACCTTACCATACCACATGACAAAACCCGTTCGATTAGAAGCCCCGCCATGAATGAGAATCTGCATGGAAATACTGGCATAGGCATCATTATGCGAGTTGATCTAGTGAGGGTAGATGAACTGCGCCGTGCCATCAACACCATACTTCGTGTTGGAGTCGGTGAACATCATATCATAGGGGAAACTCTTCATCCAACCATCCGTAAACACAGTATCCCCATGGCCCGTGCCGATCGTGTTGTACACGTCGTAGGTCATATACGAGGGCAGAGGTTGGAGGACCCGTTGATCCAGTGCTGCGTATCATGCGCCCACCCATTATGCATCGGGTCCGGGAAGGGAACCAGAGTAACAACCGGAGAAGGGCTTGCTGTGGTCTACACCCGCGTCTTACCCCCATTATCTACGCAACCGCCACCGCTACAAGCGTGGTAAACGCGAGCAGCACCACAATACCAAGTTTATAACCATTCAGACTTACATCCCCAAAACCTTCGAAAGTATACCCAACCTATTGAAATTTATCGCTTATTGTAAGTACAGTCAAGAACCAAGTTATCCACTATCGATAACCGGCAATATTAAATAATGGAATGCTGTTTTTAATGAGAGGTTACTGTGTGGCCGTTCGGGGAAGAGATAGGCAATGGTGGAAACAACTTACTACTATGGCAGATCGCATTTTTCGAGTTATGTCACTTCACCCTGTCCTTTGTTGCGGCATTATCGGCGGTATTGCTGGTGCTACTCTTGATCTCGATCACATCCCCACCTGGTTGTTCCATATTCGATATCCGGTCCCTATCCCGATCTTTAGGACCAATGACTTGGCGCAGGGTCGTAATCTGCATGGTCTTGCTCTCGTTGGGGGTTGGATACTTTGCGCATGCAGCGGAGGACTTATTCTTCTCCTGGTTCTAAAGCCTGTGGATAAAGCCAGGGCGATGTTCAATAAGATCAGAGCAATTATCTCAAAAGATTCATCCTCACCACCATGAATATTACCTTGAGATTCTTCCAGTTCACCTAGAACTTCGTGCACTCATTGAAATGCAAGATGACACCGTCCACGATAGAAGGCCTCGCAGAAGAAGTACGGACTTGAAAAAGCTCCTCACCTACCAATATACCATACATTAAAGGACGCTGGGTATTATTCACTCAAGCACAGAATAGTCTACATGTTTGGATTATAGTGTTTTGAGTTTATTCTAGTACTTTCTTACACGTGTCGGCACCTGGCATCCGCATAATCCAAAGTACTAAAACATATTCATGACACTATAACCGGATGAAAAGGTCAGAAAATTCTCATGAGATATATCTGATTAGATATCCCTTGGACGATCGCTGGCAAATCACGTCTTAAGCTGTTGTTCCACTATTGTTGGAAAGTTTTATGCTTATTGATCTACTATTTGCGGTGAAATATTAAAATTAAAAGAAAAGTCGAGTCGCGTAATAAAGAAAAGCTACGCAGAGATAGTTATTGTGGGGAAAGGATCATATGAATAAGTCTTTATTCGTTGCTATGAATAATGGGCAGCAACTCTTTAGTAAAGTTCCTGAAATCATTACGATTTACTTCTGGGTCACCAAGATACTGACCACTGGAATGGGAGAAGCGTTCGCCGATTATTTGCTCAATACTACAAACCACCCAAACTGGGTGGTAATTATCACGGCACTTGTCCTGATGGCCTCGTTAGCACTTCAGGTCTCATTACGCAGATATGTTGCATGGGTTTATTGGTTGGTTGTCGTCATGGTCAGCGTGTTTGGCACAATGGCCGCTGATGTCGTGCATTTTTGGTGGGGCATCCCATTAACGGTATCGACCCCGCTTTTCGCGGCGGCAATGATCATCATCTTTATAGCCTGGTATGTATCCGAGAAGACGCTCTCCATACACAGCATCTGCACCCGTAAGAGAGAGGCTTTTTACTGGTCAGCCGTACTGGTAACCTTCGCACTCGGCACAGCTGCAGGGGATCTGGCCGCATCAACCATAAATCTGGGATACGTTTCCCCGGACCTCTACTCGGCGATAATGTTCACCATCCTGCTGATCGTCCCAGCGGTAGGGCTCTGGTTCTTTGGCCTGAATAGAATCGCAGCGTTCTGGTTCGCCTACATAATGACACGCCCGGTAGGCGCATCTTTCGCGGACTGGATCTCGAAGCCTACTGGTCTGGATATGGGCGTTGATAAGGTCAGCCTTGTCCTGTCGGTTATCATCATCATCCTGGTCGCTTACCTGACGATCTCCCGCGTAGATATCAAAAAGAAGCCCGCCATATCACAGACCCAAACGGATTCCTCTGCCAATAAAACCGGATAGTAAAAGACCAAAAGCGGATTTCGCTAATACTTTTTTTATTTCGATCGTATTAGGGTAGCAGATGCCTAGATTAACGACGTAATTAATACCATCCCGGTAGGAGAGCCCCGACGGATGTGGCATTTACGCCAGAGCACCACTGGCGTACGTCACAAATGGCGGCCTGGACAGCGATGTTAGTAATGTCTCGATCATCGATAGTCAACATGTTAGTGGATGGAAGGGTAACGGTTTATGTCATTGGGTTGGCGATGGCGGCGATCTTATCGAGCAGCTCGTCGGCGCCTTCGCCGGTTTGAGCGGCGAAGGGCAACACCGAGGCGTCGCCGCTGTCTCGTTTGACCCGGTCGATTGAAGCGCCGGGAAGGTCTATTTTGGTGGCGATGATGATACACGGCATGTTATGTGTTGTTAGTTCGGTGAGGATTCGCTTTTCGAAGGTGATCATGCCGCGGACCGCGTCCGCAACGATTATGCCCGCGTGCAAGCCGTAAGAGATGACTGCTCGGGCGACTTCGAAGCGTTCCTCTCCCAGGGTGCCATAGATGTAGATATCGATCTCGATTTTTTATTATTATTATTATTATTATTATCATCAGAATAGTTCATACCAAGAAATACCCGTGTCCAAAACAAATAAAAACGCCGATGGTATTTTGACCCTAAGGTTGATCACTATGTATATAATGGATTCATATTCTGGTTTTGCCGGTCGTTTTGATCTGCTGATCGATTGGGAACGCAGGCGTAAGCGTGAGATGGGGTTTTTCAGGCGGGTATTGCAGGACAGGGTGAAATCGGTGCTGGACTGCCATTGCGGTACCGGGTTTCATTGTGCCATGCTAACCGGTATGGGCTACGAGGTGGAGGGTGTCGACCGCTCTCCGGATATGCTCCGGGTGGCAAAGCTGAACCTGGAGCGCAGGGGCATGGAGGTAAGGCTGCACTGTCGGGATGTCAAGGACATGCTCCCTGTGCTGGATCGAGAGTACGACTGTGTGCTGTCTATGGGAAATTCCTTGCCCCATGAGCAAAGTGATGAC